>CAYIGO010000065.1:0-3548 GCA_964362965.1 uncultured Gammaproteobacteria bacterium
GGTGCGGCCACGAGGGGTGCGGACGAGGAAGCCCAATTGCATTAGATAAGGCTCTATGACTTCCTCGATAGTCCCTACATCTTCAGATAGTGCAGCAGCCAAGGTCTCGATGCCCACAGGACCACCTCCAAATTTTTCTATAATTGTTATTAAGACGCGCCGATCAGAATCATCCAATCCCTGGTGATCCACTTCCACAAGCTCTAGCGTTTTTTGCAAGACTAGTTCTGTGACATTGCCCGATTCATGGACTTGGGCATAATCGCGGACGCGCTTTAATAATTTTAGGGCAATTCTGGGGGTCCCTCTGGCTCTGATGGCCAATTGTAATGCCAGTTCTGAAGAAATCTTGATCTGTAATTTAATAACTGCATTTTGGATGACTTGGGTTAACTCAGCTGGTGAATAATAAGATAAGCGGTGCACAAGCCCAAAGCGGTCACGAAGGGGTGCCGAAATCATCCCAATTCTAGTTGTGGCTCCGATTATTGTGATATGGGGAAGATCCAGACGCAGAGTCTTAGCAGACGGTCCTTTGCCGATAATTATATCCAAAGCAAAATCTTCCATAGCCGGATAGAGAGTTTCTTCTACCACTTTACTTAGTCTATGTATTTCATCGATAAATAAAATGTCGTGTGGTTCAAGATTTGTGAGAATTGCAGCCAAGTCACCCGCTCGTTCGATAGCAGGTCCTGAAGTCACTTTGATATTTACACCCAATTCTTTGGCTATCAGATGTGAGAGTGTAGTCTTGCCAAGTCCCGGCGGTCCATAAAGCAAGGTGTGTTCCATAGATTCCTTGCGTTGATTGGCTGCTTTAATTGCCAAAAGTAATGAATCTTTAATTTTCTGTTGTCCCACAAATTCATCCCAAGCCTGGGCGCGAAGCGTCACTATTAATTTTTCTTCATCGTCCATAGTGTTTGAGTACTTTTCTAACGGTTTCTTCCACACTCCCCGCTGGTTCGACGGCGCTCACAGCTTTCTGGGCTTCCGCTTGAGTATAGCCCATAGCCAGGAGGGCTAAAATTACTTCGTTGGTCGATTCGTCATCAGACAAATTGAGATCAGTAATTCCACCTAGACGGTTTTTTAATTCGATAATTATTTTCTGGGCATTTTTCTTGCCAAGACGCGGTATTTGGGTAAAAAATGCAACGTCAGCAGTAGCAATGGCTTTGGCGATTTGCGATGAGCCTTGGGACAGACAAAGTAATGCAGTCTTGGGGCCAATACCCGAGACATCCAGTAGCCACTCAAACATTTGTAAGTCAGCAGGTGTCGCAAATCCATAGAGATTTAGAGCATCCTCGCGGACATGGGTATGGATATACAACTCAATCTGGGTGCCAACCTTGCATAGCTTGGTTACATAGACCTTGTAACCGATATCCCCAACCAAGATGACTACCGAATCTGGGTGGGTATATTTTATTTCACCTTTTAGAAATCCAATCATATATTTTCTTTCCTCTGACGTAGTTTATAAGAGAAAGCGTGCGTCAATGCAATAGCCAGTGCGTCTGCTGCATCATCTGGCTTGGGAATACTTTTAAGTTTCAAGATATTTTTGACCATTTGCTGGACTTGGTTTTTATCGGCCTTCCCATAGCCTGTGATTGCTAGCTTGACCTGTAGGGGAGTGTAATCGTAGGTCGGAATATTAGCGTTCGAGGCTGTCAAAATAATTACTCCGCGAGCTTGACCCACAGTAATTGCTGTCTTGGCATTGGTGGCAAAGAACAATTGCTCTACCGCCACACAATCGGGTTTATATTCCACAAATAATTTTTTTAAAAATTCAGAAATTGCCATCAATCTATTTTGATTGGACTCTGTCTTTGGTGTCTCAAAACATCCAAATTTTGCAATTGGCAAAACAGCCCATCCCACTCTGGCTATACCTGGGTCTATACCAATTATTGTCATTAGATAATTATACTAGTTTCCAAACCTATCACCTCTTAATTGCTCTATATCAGATTTCAATAGCCTCATGGATTCGGTTACGGTAGTGTTTTTAGCTTTAGTTATAAGTGTATCAATAGCTGAGAAAAGTCGCCCTGCCCGTAGATCAAAACCAGCTACTAAATTAGCAGCAGAAGTATTCAGATCATTGACATAGCTTTTGATCCGCAAGACATCTTGCTTTAGTAGTACGCTACTGCCTACTGCTGACAGTGCGTCATTCGTATGAGTTAGGGCATTGGTAAGTGGATTAGATCCCAGTCCCACTTGGGCCATTTGGACTCCAAAGACATGAGACTTGGTGCCACTGTTAATACTACTAGAAACTTCCTCCCAGGCAGTATCGATGCCCTTAATTTTGCCAAAATACAGGGTGTAAGCCCCGCCTGCACCACTCGGAGTGATATTTACAGTATAGTTTCCATCGCTTGGGTTATTGACGATCAATAAATTATTAGTAGGGCTCAAAGTAGTGCTGGGAGTTGTAACTGTAAAATTTACGGGTGATGCCGCAGTGATGATCAAAGCATTTGCCAATGATTCTTGAGAAGATGTCGAAATAGTTCCAGAAATTCCCAATATACTTTGAATTTTAGCCAAAGTCACCGAATTTGATACTACAGCTTGATGATCTTGATTAGCCTGGGAACTATTTTCTAGAGCACCTGTCACCTGACCACTAGTCAGAAGTACTGTTCCGTCGCCCAAAGCATTGGTGACTCCCGTTGGTTTGCCATTCACCCATTTCCCCACCAATTTGTCAAAAGTTCCACGAGCCGAAATATTATATGTTCTAGGCGTATTTAGATTGGTGCCAGAAATAGTGTATAAAGAATTAGTAGTTAAAGTATTTAGGAAATTACTTTTGGTTCCGGAGCCTGATGAGAAATATTCAAAAGTCGGGAGAATATTTTGTAAGTTTGGGAATTTAGTTTGGATAGTCTTGACATCATTGTCGTATGATTTTCGATTTACACGAAGGTAAAGCTTGATAAGCAGATTTTGCCAAGCAGGCAGATCTGAGAAATCAGCCCCTTCCCAGATTTTGAATACAGGTAGCGCTCCTGAATGGGGACTGGCAATTGTAATTAGTTTATTGATTTTTGTAGGGTTATTTTGGGCGTAGGTCCGGGCGACCAAACCTCCCTGGCTATGGCCGACCAAATTGACACTTGCTAGATTTTTACTTGTTATAAAGCTGGTCAGATTTGTCGCTGTATCAGAAATATTTTTGCGCCAATCATAATAATAAACCCACAAATTAGTTCCCTCTACGTATCCTGAGTTTTTGAGAGTAGTAACGAGACCGTCATAGACAGTCACCGATGGGGTAAGTGACCAGCTGGTATCCGCGACACTATCATTGTGTACAATCGCGTCATAATTCCAGCTTGCTCCCATGCCCGGTAAAACAATGACTGGTGTTAATGGGATGGGAGTTGGTGTAGGAGTAGGCACTCCCACATTCAATTTTGATTTATAGACATTTTGGGTATAGCCCGGTCCCGAAATATAACCTCCGGTAAGATATAAATATCCTCCCACAGCAGCTAATGATCCACAACAATGATTAACAG
>CAYIGO010000066.1:0-3531 GCA_964362965.1 uncultured Gammaproteobacteria bacterium
CTCCAACCCCCACTCCCACACCTACTCCGACTCCGACTCCCACACCAACCCCAACACCTACACCTACTCCAAAACCAAGTCCTACTCCCACTCCGACTCCGATTTCGACTCCTACTCCTAAACCAACCCCAACCATCCATCCCACCCCTGTCCCACAACCCACAACTTTTTACTCATCCCCATCACCTTCTCCACAAATAATGGGAGTCGCCACAGAGAAAAAACCCTTTTGGGAAATAATCAGTATTATTTTTGGCTCAATGCTCTTAGGACTTTCGGTAATTTGGTATATAATAAAAATATGGCAAGGAGAAGGGGTGCACCAAAATTTAAATTGAAAGATTCGACCGTATATACTTTGTCAGCTGTCTTATTGTGGGGTTGCGCCATTCTTGTCTGGCTTTCATTTACCCAAAAAGGATCCCTTCTGATTGGTATTAATAATTTTTTAATCGGAAATTTGGGAGGCCTGTCCAGTTTCTTTTTACCATTTCCCTTTATTATCGGAGGCCTTATGGTCAGCCGGATCAAAACGTCGCTTGCCCAGGCAAATGTCTTTGTCGGAAGTCTCATGGTCTTGGGTACACTGACTGGTTTGTCACATTCCGGGGAATGGGGAAATCAGCTCTGGAATGGACTGGCTACTTTGGTATCATCTGCCGGGGCGGGGTTGTTTTTGGGATTGGGATTAGTGTTTGGAATCGTTGTCATGTTTAATATTCCCTTCGAAGACTTGGTCGGTGGATTTTTGAGTATTGCCAGAAATTTCAAATCAATGTCAGGGAAAAACAAACTCAAAGGACAATTGCCGACAAATAATTCGGTTATGAAAATTGGTGGTATGTCTACCGCCAATACCACCAAGCCAAACCCGGTTATCAATGACTCCAAAGACAAGGAAGTCAAGAAAGCCCCATTGCAAATGACTATCAATCCCCCAGCCACAGCCTCGGATACTCCTTGGAAATACCCTCCCATCAGTATGTTGTCAGAATCGATTTTGGGCAAAGTTGATCGTGGTGATCCCAAGGCCAATGCCGGTATAATCGAAAGTACCCTCGAAGCCTTTGGGATCTCGGCCAAGGTTGTCGAAGTAAATCTGGGTCCGGCTGTCACCCAATATGCAATCGAAGTAGCTATTGGCACCAAGCTTTCAAAGATTTCAGCTCTTTCCAATGACCTTGCTCTGGCATTGGCCGCGCCCACTGGTCAAATCAGAATAGAGGCCCCAATTCCAGGCAGATCTCTGGTTGGTATCGAATTACCAAACAGGTCACCCGAGTTTGTGGGACTGCGAAGAATGCTGGAGTCAGAACAAATGAGAAATCACAAGAGCAAGCTGGCAGTAGCCCTCGGACTGGATGTCTCCGGAAAGCCAATAATTGCCGATATAGCCAAGATGCCACACGTCCTGATTGCTGGCTCGACTGGTTCTGGAAAATCGGTCTGTATCAATGCCTTTATTGCCTCTCTTCTATTTAGAACTAGTCCTGCCGAATTAAATTTGATTATGGTTGATCCCAAGCGAGTAGAATTGACGGGATATAATGGTATACCTCATTTATTATCCCCAGTCATTGTCGAGCCGGAGAAAGTCTTGTCAGCTCTCAAATGGTTGACAGTGGAAATGGATAGACGCTACAAAATATTTGCTGAAATTGGTGTCCGCAATATCGATGCTTACAATGAATCTTCTGGCTTTCAAGCACTTCCGTATATTGTATTGTTGATAGACGAACTGGCAGATATTATGCTTTTTGCTCCAGTCGAGGTCGAAGATGCGATAACGAGGCTTGCTCAAATGGCCCGGGCCACAGGAATTCATTTGGTGTTGGCGACACAACGTCCATCGGTCGATATTATTACAGGTCTTATAAAAGCCAATATTCCGACACGGATTGCCTTTGCCGTTTCATCGATGATAGATTCTAGAGTAATTTTGGATCAACCGGGGGCTGAAAAATTATTGGGACGGGGTGACATGCTTTTTGTTCCTCCAGATCAAGCCAAGCCCTCACGTATTCAGGGAGCTTTTGTTTCCGACAAAGAAATAAATAGCCTTCTGGATTTTATCCGCAAAGAAGGAGTGGCTCCGCATTATACCGAAGAAGTGACGACGATGGCTGTAGGTCGTAAAAACGGACGGGGAGGAATGATTGTAAATTCTGACAATGGTGGTCCTCAGGACGATTTGTTCAATCAATCGGTCCAGATAGTAGTTCAAAACGACAAAGCCTCAGCAAGTCTACTTCAGAGGAAATTAAGTATTGGCTATGCCAGAGCGGCCAGACTACTAGATGAATTGGAACAAGCGGGAGTAGTGGGGCATGGTGATGGTGCTAAGCCTAGGAATATTTTGATTAAGAATGCTGATGAATTTTTGAAATGAAGAGTATAGGACAGCTGTTGCAAGCAAGTAGAATTGCCAAAAAACTAGATATTGCTGATGTGGCACGGATTACCAAGATTAGAAGTCAGTATCTTACCGCGCTCGAAGCAGATGATTATTCGCAGTTGCCGAGTAATCCCGTAGCCCGCGGTTTTATCAAAAACTATGCTCAATTTTTGAATATTAATGTGGATCAAATATTGGCAATATTTCGACGCGATTTTGTGGAAAATACCGACGGCAAGATAGTACCCCGAGGTTTTGAAAATCCTCTGGAGGAATTTAGTTTTTGGACGCCAAAAACTACTACAATTATGATTGTGATGTGTCTGCTTACCTTGTTTGCTTCCTATCTCACCTATCAATATCGGATATTGGTTGGGGCACCGAATCTGACCATAATGCGACCGGTCGATAAATACAAAACCGACCAAGACACTGTCGAAGTAGTAGGAGCCACAGACCCAGAGGCGATATTATCGGTAAACAATCAGCTGGTAGCTCTCGACAAAGGTGGGACTTTTAGATTCAGAGTACCCCTGACAGGTGAAAGTACGACTGTTACAATAGTGGCTGCGTCAAAGTATGGTAAAACCAGATCCCAATCTTTGACTGTCTACCATGAATAATCCAATACAGCTTTTATTAGTTATTATTATAATTACCCTAACAATTCTTATTGTCTTGGTAGCAGTTCAGGCAGTACATGTCTTGGTGGAATTGCGCCAGATTATCAGAAGGGTCAATGGATTTCTGGATGCTGGGAAAAATATAGGTGATGCCACTGCCGAACTCCGCCGCTTTTTCAAGCGCGACGGCAGCAGTTTAAAAAAATAATATGATGCATATATTACTTGCCATACTTCCACTACTTATATTATTTGGACCAGTGTTGTTGTTAATCAAATCTGAAAAAAAGTTTGACTTGAAGCATGGAGCTATTTCTGATTTAAACAATTTCAAATCATCTAAGTTGTTATATATATTGTTATTATCCCTCTGGGAAATAAGCGAATATATATTTATTATCTTCACCTTCAAAAATTATTTAGGTTTACCATTACTTATATTGAGTGTTTCTGTTTTAATTGTTAGTTTACGAACTCTACCTATTTCTAGTCATAAATATGCACATATTATTC
>CAYIGO010000067.1:0-3520 GCA_964362965.1 uncultured Gammaproteobacteria bacterium
GATTTCAACCATTTTTGATATTTTAAGTTTGAATTCATCTTATAATACTCCAATGTGTTTAATAAATTAAAGGGTAAAGCTTTTTCAGGGTTTCTGAAATATTCCATTAACAACTTTTTATTGTAAAACTCTGTAAATTCTTCAGTTTTCATCTTTTTTATATCTTCTCTTGAAACCCATCTGTAGCTTTTCGCTTCACCATTAACTTGACTACTTTTGCATTTGGCAATAACGATATACATAAAAACTGTCTTCCCTTTGGTTAATAATTCTTCGACTCTAAAAAGTCCTACAACATCAACAACTTGACCGATATCTGTTTTGATTTTTCTTTCTAAAGTCTCTTGTAATGACTCTGTTTCAGTGGGCTTCCCTCCTGGTAATCCCCAGTGCAGTGGCATCCAAATATTGTTTTCAGGTTCTTGAATCAAAAGAATTTTCCCTTCTCGATTTTGGAGAATTATTTTTATAACATTTACTGATTGAAAGTCATATTTTCCAGTGTACATAGATAACCTCTTACAACTTCTCTTTATTAAAACCTATATTTCCTTCCTTTAGAGATTTTATATATCTTAAATAAATTTCTTTAGCTATACTAGACGCTTGCCCTGTTTTATTGACTACCTTCATATCGAGAATATGGTTAAATTTTCCTGCCCAAAAAACACTTAATTCTTTACTCGCTTCTTTAAAACGATCACCGTTTCTATCTCTTCCGTCTTTTGAGATTCTTTCCGATAATTCACCAATATTTGTGGGGGAAACATAGACAGTTAAAAGTTTGTCTCGAAAAACATCTATCATAACACCTATTTTACTAATAGGCCAGTCCAAAACCGGAAATTTTCCCTCTGCAAACGCAGTCAGAATAGAAGATTTTGGAGTCGCATATCGTATCCCATAAAGTTCATTTATAGCTAAAAACTGATCTTCTTTTGACAGCTTATCCATTGTTTGGTCTGAAATTGAAATTTTATCTTCTTCACCTTTCCGTAATGGACGGGTTATGTATGGAGAAATATAAGTAAATCTTTCATCCAATCTTTTGAGTTCTTGGATTAGAGTACTTTTGCCAACTCCCGAGGGTCCCAACAGTAATAGAAATTTGGTCATTTATTACGTGCTTTGTTTAAATTATCTTTTAAACCGATAACGGCTATCTTGACGGAATCTTGCCATGTTTCTTTCGGAACCGTAGATGGGTAAATAATCCCTCTCGAAGAATTAACAAAAACCCCTATTCCTTTTGAATTAAGTAGATCGGCTATATCTGTATAAGATCCCCCCTGTGCTCCAACTCCTGCCAACAATATAGGCATATTGTCCGGTATCATTTCTCTTATATTTTTCATATTTAATCCAACGGTTGAAGAGACAACGGGAATCATATTGTTTGCAGAATTCCAGCGACCTACTGTTAGTTGTAAAATATGTTGCCATAAAGGATGACCTTCTTTTAACTCAACATCTTGAACTATTTTGCCTCCAGGATTACTAGTTTTGACTAAGACAACTATCGCTTTGTCTGGATATTGTGCCAGGGGTACCATTACGTCATCGCCCATATAGGGATTAACCACTACACCATCTGCTTGGAGATTACCAAATATATTATCAAGATAAACCTTCATAGTGTTATCTATATCACCAATCTTGCAGTCAAGGATTATAGGAATTCCAGCGTGGTTTTTATGAATATAGGCAATAATTTCTTTTAGGTGATTGTGTCCAAATGGAAATTTATCAAAAAATGCCTTTTGAATTTTGTAGGCACAAACGTATTTAGAAGTTATGTCAACAATCTGTCGAAGAAACTCTATAATTCTTTCGTCATCTTTTAGATTGCTTAAGGAATAATCATGAGGCAACTTACTCAGATCCGGATCTAGACCACAACATAGAAGTGTATTTTTTGATATCATTCTTTGTTTCAAAATCTCAATTGCACTTTCTTTCATATTCAATTGTCAATGAGTCCAATGTGCCCAAGCTTTTCTTGCTTTGCTCTTAAATGTTTCTCTGTGTGCTTGTTTGGTTGGATAATGACAGGGATAAAGTCTCCGAGTTTGTATCCATTTTCCTCGAAAATTCTCGCTTTCTTTGGATTATTACTTGCGAGATTAATAATACTGGTTTCGGAAATATTAAAAAATTTAAGAATACCTATAATTCCTGAATATGTTCTGATGTCTATCACTCCACCTGGTGCTATCATTGAAGCCGACTCCACCGTATCGACGCCCAGAGTGTCTTGTAACCATAAAGTTGCCAATTTGAAACTAATTCCCATCCCACGACCATCTTGAGCAGGTACATTTATAATCATACCTTCGCCTCTTTCGGTCAGAGTTTTCATCGCTTGGTTTAATTGCTCATTACACTCACAAGTTACGTCGCCAAATACTTGTCCAGTTTTACAACCACTATCGATTCTGAGCGTTAGACTAGACTCGTCTTTTAAAATAGGTATAAGCAATTCTTTGTCTATATCAGCCCTGACAATAACTGAATAATTTTCCCAATCGTCATCTATCGCGAACTCGAACTCCCAAAATTTCCCATATTTTGTATTAAGAACTCCAACACCTCTTCTTTCAACCAAATAATATTGGCGTTTACCATTTTCAATAACAGGTATTCTTTTGGCCGATGGTTCCATACCTCTTTTGACCATTTCAATAATTGATAGTACTTCTCTCTCAGTAATAGAGTTTCTTTCGGCGATATTTCTGAAGTTAGGTTGTTCCATTTTCTCCAGTATTTCCCATGGGGGGATAAACACCTTCACTTCTTTTCTTTGAAAAAGACCCCCTTATTAAATGAAAGGCGAGTCTGTTCTCTGGTTTATAAACCATTGGAACTCCAATCAGAGTATTGCAGTTAGGGCATTTAAGTCCTTGTAACGAGTGTTTACTGGAAGAAGTTTGAAGTTTTGAGAGAGATTCCGGTTCGAAAATTCTATCAAGGTACATTCGGATTAGAGATCCTTGTCCATCTTTTTGATATAGAACTATGTGAGCCTGGCAGAGACTACAGTAGACGTCAAAAAATTCAGAGTTTCCGCCTCGTGCTCTAACATAACTATCTTTCTTAAATTTATGCTGGATTGTTTCGTTTTCACTCATAATTGCCATTATACCCAATTATTTTTATGTTATCTCTACTAAACTATGGCTATTTTATGGACGAGCCGCATAGTTTATTATTGCTTTCAATGTCCAACCGCCATATTTTATACCATATGTACATACATATCGTGTCTCACCCCAGGGATAATTCTTATTTGGATCAAATGGAACATTCAGTGTGTCAAGAGCCTTGGGAGAATTTAATGAACACGGATTATTTGGTAAGGGTGGTGTGGACCAATGATCACCATCGCCAAGAGGATATGATCCATCTGGCATGATACCTGGCGTCCCAGGAAGACGATTTGGATTTTCTGGCTTTGGGGTTGCAGGAATTACAATTGGGCTAGCTATAGGTGATGGCTTGAGAGTGGGAGCAAAAGTTGGGG
>CAYIGO010000068.1:0-3367 GCA_964362965.1 uncultured Gammaproteobacteria bacterium
TTCTCTATAGTCTGGATATACCCCGCGATATAGATCTCGCTGTTGTCGATACCAGTTGGACCAAATTGAAATTATCTGTGCAGGCGGCTAGGATAATCAATTAAAAATTTTAAAGATATTTATACAACTGGTGAAAAGTACGCAAAAGAAAAAAATAGAGCGATAGACGATGAGGCGATTATTTTAATGGCTAATAATATTAAAAAAAAGAGGCTGTCACTTTCTGATATTGGGACACTAATCGGTTTTGTTTTTTCACTGGGAGCCCGTAGAACAAGCGATTTTTCCAATTTTTTTAAACAATTTAGTAATAATTTATCAGATATGAAGACAGAAGAATCAAAGCTACTAGGATTATGTCAATCAGAAGCAGTAGCAAATAATTGGAAAGCAGTGGTAGAAATTCTTAATAATATAGCCGAAATAGAGAAAAAATTTAAAAAGTTACTACTTTCTTTGTAGAATAAGATTATGGCCATATCAAAAATTGCTAATTCTGGAGTAAAAAGATTTTTTGATAGAAAATCAGACTGGTGGCAAACTCTTTCAAATTTATTTCTTGGGAACTTTTCCGTATGTGATCCCATGCTCTAAAAAGAATTTCAACAACATAAGTGCTTCGCCCCACCCAATCGCACAACTGATACACGCTTGTAAATCTCTTTCTGATTCCGGATACCCAGTTTCAGTCAGTAGCACTTTTGTGCCCCTTCCAAGTTTTTCTAGATTAAAAGCGACTGTTGTCGGTGAAGAAGCTGGAGACCATTGAAACACAAACCTTTTATTCGAGGTAACTTTTAAGATAGTTCCGCCATCTTCAGTAGTATCGTGACTTGTCCCAAAGTTTTTCCAGCGCAATTTAATATATCCTCCCTCTTTCAAATCTATTTCCGTACCATTTGTAAACCAAGAATTCCAACCCTCTTTTGTGGTAAGTGTTTGCCACACTTTTTCTATTGGAGCCTCTATAAATACAGAATGTTTTATATCCGGAATTTTCATATTTTTTATTTTAATCGACCTATCTTTAAATGACTATAGCATCTGTCATGTCACAGTACATTGTTTGTGTTATGTTTATCACAATAATACAATAATACAATTCTTTATATCCTCCAAAATAGGATTGCCTCTAGAAATGTAGCAGACTTGACATAACCACATATATTGTATACAATGTATACATGAATAACGATCAGGTGATAAATACCCGTGTTTCTAAGAAGATTTATGAGAAAATTTCTGAGAAGGCTAAAAAGAATAGAGTGACCGTCTCAAATCTTCTTCGTAATTTAGTAGAAGACACACTTGAAATCCACAAAGATGTCCATGAAGCCATAGACAAAAAGATTAAAAATTATCTTGCAAAATCTGAAAAAGATGGACTATTGGGATACCAAGACATTGTGTTAGCCAAAGACACAGAGTGTGAACTCTGTGGAGACGCCCTAAAGAAATCCCAAAAGGCATATTTAGCTCTCTTTGAGAACAGTGACACAAAAATTGTGGTTTGCACTAAGTGTAAGTTAACCAATGCTGTTTCAGAGAAAGAAGATACGCATGCGGCTACTACAAATAATTAAGGAGTTAGTATTTCTTGCTCTCCAAACACAAGCTTGGGACAAAAAGAACTTCACATCAAAGCGTAATGCGATTCTTATTCGTCAGTCGTTGGAACGACTTGGATCTATCTTTGTTAAATTTGGACAGATGTTAGCCTTGCGACCAGACTTCATACCCAATGTGTTGTGTGATGAATTATATAAACTACTTGACCAAGTTCCACCATTTGATTCAGCCAAAGTTCAAGGAATCTTAGAACGAGAGTTAGGAAAGAGATTTTCTTATATCCTTAACCTAGAAATAACTCCAGTTGCTTCTGCGTCATTTGCCCAAGTACACAAAGCAACATTACAAGCTGGCGATGTTATTGCTGTTAAAATTCAGCGGCCTGACGTTGATCGTTTAGTACGTAGTGATCTGAAAATTGTTCAATTTCTTGCAAAGAGCTTTGATTTCTTCTTTCAACCTTTGAATAAGACCACCAAAATAGTAGAGGAGTTTGAGGCCTGGACAAAAGATGAATTGGATTACAGCTTGGAAGCAGAAAATATTGAAAAATTTAATACAGTATCCGCTCAAGTTGGAGATGGTATTCGCGGCCCAAAAGTATACAAAGAATTGAGCACCACAAAAGTGCTCACGATGGAATTTATAGAAGGATATAGTCTGAGCCAAATTATTAATTTCAAAAAGAAGGGAGGCGAAGAACTCCAAAAACTAGGATTCAGTGGGAAGGAAATGATTAATAAATTAATTCGAAATGTGTTGGAGACGGCACATATTTACGGATTTTTCCATGCTGATCCTCATCCAGCAAACGTTATCTTTACACCCAATCGAGAGTTGGTCTATATTGATTTTGGAATAGTTGGAAGCCTTTCTAAGAAGGAAAGAGTTTTAATCTTACGGTATTTCCGCTCGTTACTTACTGGCGAAGCAGATGAGTCACTAAGTACGATGATCGAGCTATGCGGCACTTACCTTACCCGTGATCACGAACAACTTAAGAAAGAGTATGGGAGAATTATTGGTAGATTCATAAACACTTTTGATTCCAAAACATATCTTGAACAGCAAATACGATCGGGGCCAATATTAGTAGATGCCCTTAATCTTCTTCAACGGAATGGGTTTCAAATTCCAGTAAGTATAGTCAGATATTTTAAAGCTTTTGAGACTATCGAAGGTCTAATCTTTGCTCTTTATCCTGAACTGCAAATTAAAGATATGGTTAAAGAATTTAGAAGAGTTTCAATTATTAATCTTGTAGACTCATTACCTAATTCATTAACAGAGAAAGGGTTGAACAATCTCCTTCTTAAGCTTATTGACTCACTTGAGAAAAGTATCTTGTTGTAAACTACTAGCACATGGCAAAAACTTATGTCAGTCGGGCTGGGGTAAAGCTGGAGGAAGCTCTCAATCATTTTGGTATTAATGTTACTGACAAAGTTTGTATGGATGTGGGGGCAGCCACGGGTGGATTTACCGATTGTCTGCTCCAACACGGTGCCACACAAGTCTATGCGGTAGAAACAGGCTATGGGGTTTTGGATTGGAAACTGAGAAACGATCCCCGGGTAGTTGTCAAAGAAAGATCAAACATTCTCTATAGTCTGGATATACCCCGCGATATAGATCTCGCTGTTGTCGATACCAGCTGGACCAAATTAAAGTTGTCAGTTCCAGCAACGAGCCGATTTGTAAAGCCACTGGGTATTATCTTGGCTCTTATTAAACCTCAATATGAAATTGATAAAAAGTTATTGGTCAAAGGAATTGTTCCTGAGGAAGAATTGCCAAA
>CAYIGO010000069.1:0-3361 GCA_964362965.1 uncultured Gammaproteobacteria bacterium
ACTCTCACTCCCCCAGTTTATCTAAAATGTTGCATATGTGTTGTCACAATACGAGGGACTAGTAGTTCATAAAAATGAATGGTATAATAAGCATATTCTCAAGAGTTTTGACTCCTGTTGGTAGTTAATACTAGCAGGCAGCTGTATCTCTTGAAATTTTTATGGCACTCGCTCTCGACGATAAAAAGACAATCATCAAAAAATTTGCTCAAGGCAAGGGTGATACTGGTTCTCCTGAAGTCCAAATCGCACTTCTGTCTGAGAAAATTGTCAAGCTGACCGATCATCTTAAAGAGCACAAGAAAGATGTCCATTCCAGAAGAGGTCTTTTGGGAATGGTTAACAAACGAAGAAGACTTTTATCTTACTTAATGAAAAAAGATCTCAAAAGATACCAAGAAATCATAAAGAAACTTGGGCTTTCAAAATAATGACAAAAAAATCACTCACAATCGCCTCTTCCGAACTGAGTTTCGAGACAGGTAAACTCGCAGGTCAAGCTTCAGCTTCTGTCGTTGCCAGGTATGGTGATTCAGTCGTCATGGCTGCAGTCACAGTCGGACGTGAAGACAAAACCAAAGATTATTTCCCACTATCTGTAGAATATCAAGAAAGATTGTATGCTGGAGGTCGGATCAAAGGATCCAGATGGCTTAAGCGCGAACGCAATACCGATGAGGAAACTCTATCAGCTAGACTGATTGATCGTTCGATCAGGCCTCTATTCCCCAAAGAATTCAAAAACGAAGTTCAGGTTATTGTCATGGTCCTGGCGACAGATACTATTCACGACACCGATATTTTGGCTGTTAATGCCGCCTCGGCGGCACTAGCTATTTCTCCACTACCTTGGGTAGGTCCAGTTGGCGCCACCCGCATTGGTCTGGAAAATGGTCAATTGGTGGTCAACCCCCAAAACGGAAACCGCGAAGGAGTTGACTTAGATTTAGTAGTTGCGAGTACCGATTCGGTCACTCCAATGATCGAAGCTGGCGCCAATCAAATTCCAGAAAGCCAAATGATGGAAGCTATCAAACTCGCCTTTGAGAACAACCAAAAGATAGTCGCTAGTATTCAGGAACTCGTCAAAGAAGTTGGCAAAGAAAAAATTATTCTAAAACACTCTCCTATTGATCCAAACTTTGTATCAGAAATAGAAAAGAAAGCCAAGTCTATGGTCGAAGAATACTTAGCTTCTTCTGCTACCAAAGAAGGTAATAGTTTGGAGTCTATCACCATCGCTCTTGGTGAAGACCCGCAAATTCCAGAAATAGTTGAAAATTTAGTCTACAAAACTCTGCGTAAAAATATTTTGGACAAAGGTGTTCGGGCTGATGGCCGAAAGCTTGATGAAATAAGACCTTTGTATTGTGAAGTAGGAGTATTGCCCCGTGTGCATGGATCAGCTATTTTTCAAAGAGGCCAGACTCAAGCTCTGACCGTTACTACTCTCGGAGCTCCGTCTCTTGGGCAAAGCTTGGAATCGGCCGAAGGTGAATCGGTCAAGCGCTATATGCATCACTACAATTTTCCACCTTTTTCGACTGGAGAAACGGGTAGAGTTGGAGCACCAAAACGCCGGGAAATTGGACACGGGGCTCTCGCTGAGCGAGGTTTAGCCCCAGTTATTCCGGCCGAATCGGTATTTCCTTATGCCATTAGAGTCGTATCCGAAATTATGAGTTCTAATGGATCATCAAGTATGGCCTCTACTTGTGGATCGACATTATCACTTATGGATGCCGGTGTTCCACTTATTGCTCCAGTAGCTGGTATTTCCATCGGTCTTGTCGATGACACATTACTGACAGATATTATCGGACTGGAAGACCATTATGGAGACATGGATTTCAAGGTGGCGGGTACCGAAACCGGTATTACAGCTATTCAATTGGATACCAAAGTCCCGGGACTGTCACTCAAAATTTGTGAGGAAGTCTTTGCTAGAGCCAGAACCGCTCGGATGCAAATCATGGAAAAAATGCTGGCAACTTTACCAAAGTATCGTGACTCTCTTTCACAATTTGCACCAAAGATTTCTACAGTTCAGATTCCAGTGGAAAAGATTGGTGAACTAATTGGACCAGGTGGAAAAAATATCAAGAAACTCATGGCTGACAATGAAGTTCAAATTGATGTCGATGACAATGGCTCGGTCTTTGTGACCGGAGTTGATACCGATAGTACAAACAAAGTATTGGAATATCTCAAATCCATGGGCCGGGAAATTGAAGTCGGAGAAATATTTCAAGGTACTGTTATGAATTTGGCAGCTTTTGGGGCATTTGTAAATATATTGCCTGGCAAAGACGGCTTAGTTCATGTTTCGCGCATGAGTACCGAATATGTGGGCGATCCATCCACAGTCGTGACTGTTGGTCAAAATGTCAAAGTCTGGGTGACTGAAGTTACTCCCGAAGGTAAAGTGGGGTTGTCAATGCTTTTTGATGAAAATGGTAATCCAGCTGAAAAAGCTGTAGAGCCTCGTCAAGACAGACCCATGGGACCCAGACCTTTTAGACCTAGTGATAGAAGTGCTGCCAACCGCGGCAACGACCGCTTCAATGCTCCCCGCAGGAGATTCTAATTACCCCGGTTTTTCCCCAACCCACAAGCGGAGGATATTTTAAAACCAGCTTTTTTGGCCTCACTCTCACTACAAAACCACTGATCTCCTTCAAAGCGCCTGACCTTCCTATGTATAATACTTGACACACTATCCTACATATTATATTATGTATATATGAATACAATTCCTGTAATGGTATCAGTTTCCGATCTACAAAGAAGCTCTTCGCGAGTTATGAAGCTTGTCGACGATAATGATCAAGTATTAGTGTTAAATAACAACAAACCCAAAGTGGCGATGATAAGTGTGGATAAATATCAAGCAATATTAAGAAGAATCCAATTTTTGGAAGAAAACGCCCTGTTGCTCGATATTAAAAAAACTGAAGAAGAATTTAAGGCTGGAAAATTCAAAACCACAACCGATTTTTCAGAATTTTTGAATGATTAAAAAATTTCATTACTCAGTTAAGTTTGAACGAAATCTTAGAAATCTAGATAAAGAAACACGTTTAGAAGTCGTGGAAGAATTACATAATTTTGCTCAGGATCCTGGACAGACACACTACAGAATACATCCCCTCAAGAGAGAATTGAGTGGATGGTATTCTTTAACTGTAGATCCAGACCTTCTGATTATTTTCCGTTTTACTAAAATAGATCATTCCGAAGTCCTTCTTCATGACATCGGTGGCCACGAGATATATAAGTAGTCAAAAATGTTGTAAACTAATAGAGTGAACAAAGATATCCAAAAGTTAAACGAGAAAATTGCTGCCGTCCACCTACCGGA
>CAYIGO010000070.1:0-3239 GCA_964362965.1 uncultured Gammaproteobacteria bacterium
AGTGGGCACTGGAGGCTTCGCACCTCCGTGGTTTCACACGGAGTCCGCACTAGCTGCGGACCCCGACAATATTTTATTTATTTTACCTTCTCGAATAATTTGATTAATCAAAATTCTACTCTTTTGCTTCTTAAGCCATAATTCCGTTCGGCGGGCCAATAATGGAGTCGAATATTCTTGATTGAATACTAATTCATACGGAGAATTTATCTTGTCATATCTGGACTTTCCGGAATTATGTTCGATTAATCGTCTATTCATATTATTAGTCGATCCTATATAGTAACGATTATTCTTAATGCCTCGAAGTATGTATACAAAACACATGGTGGACCCGAAGGGACTTGAACCCCTGACCTCCCCGATGTCATCGGGGCGCTCTAGCCAACTGAGCTACGAGTCCAGATAATAAGATTATACCAATAATTTCGGGAATTTTGGAGTATAATGACACCATGTATATTGGGGCGCACGTAAGTATTGCCGGAGGCTTTGACAAATGTATCGAGAGAGCTTCAAAAATGGGTTCAAATTGCCTCATGACTTTTGCTTCGTCTCCCAGAAGTCTCAAGTACCAAGCTCCAAGTGATAAAGTGATTGAGAACTATAAAAAAGAAAAAACTAAATATGAAATGGGTCCGCACTTCTTTCATGCTCCATATCTTGTAAACTTAGCTTCAGATGACAAGTCCTATGTCAATGCCAGCAGGGATTTACTCATAAGTTACCAGCAACTGGCAGGTGATATCGGAGGAGCTGGAACCATATTTCATGTCGGAAGTCACAAGGGAAGTGGGTTTGAAACCAAGATTACCCAGATCGTGACAACAATTAATTATATCCTCGATAGTAGCCCAAGGGGAACGAGATTAATTCTGGAAAACGCTGCCGGGCAAGCTGGGACGATCGGTGCCACACTCACGGAACTTCGAGAAATAATTGATCGCGTGGGAGACAAACCAAAAATTGGGGTCTGCCTCGATACCCAGCACGCTTGGGCTTCAGGAATTCCCCTCGACAAGCTACTGGATATGTTTATCCACGAAGTAGGGATCAAATATTTAGCTGCAATACACTTCAACGATTCTAAGACGGAGTTTGATTCTCATGTCGACCGTCATGAAAATTTGGGTCAAGGGAAAATTGGTAAAGATATATTACGAAAGTTTGCCCAAAATTGCGATGCAAAAGTCAAAAATTGCCCACTTATTCTTGAAGTCCCAGGAGACGGCGACGGTCCCCGCAAAAAAGATGTTGACTATTTGAAAAAACTAGTAGTATAATACAATAACAATTTATTTTTGATTGCAGATTACCAACCTGCGTTAATCAATTTTTTAATAGAGCCACCAAAGTAATTGCTTGGAACCCTGGGAGCAATGAATAGGTGGATTTTGTTTTTTTATGGAAAACCTACGTCACTCATGTGCACACTTACTAGCAGCAGCTGTACTGGATCTTTATCCAGAGGCCCTGCCTACCCTTGGTCCCTCAATCGAAAACGGATTTTATTATGATTTTGATAACCTGACTGTTTCTGAAGCAGATTTAACCAAGATCGAATCCAAAATGCATGAGTTGGTAAAAAGTTGGAAAGGCTTTGAAAAGATAGATGTGAAACTATCTGATGTCGAGAAAAAGTTTGCCAAAAATGTATATAAAATTGAAATAGCAACGCAGTACAAGGATGCCGGTCTAACTTTATACAAATCTGGCGACTTTACTGATCTCTGCCGGGGCGGGCATTGTGAGCATCCTGATCAAGAACTAAAATATTTCAAATTGATGTCCACAGCAGGAGCTTATTGGCGTGGGGACGAGAAAAACAAAATGCTAACCCGCATCTACGGTACCTGCTGGCCATCTCAAAAAGAATTGGATGATTATCTTCTTCAACAAGCAGAAGCCAAAAAGCGCGATCACAGAAAGCTTGGTAAAGAATTAGATTTATTTACTTTTTCACCAATGATAGGTAGCGGGTTGCCGTTGTATACACCAAAAGGTGCATATGTTCGTTTGGCTCTTGTTAAATTTATCGAAGATTTACAAGCATCACTTGGTTACCAACAAGTATGGACTCCTCAAATTGCAAAGGCAGAATTATTCAAGATGTCTGGTCATTATGATAAATACAAGGCAGATATGTTTAAAGTCGTATCAAATTATTCTAAGGAGGAATTTTATCTTAAGCCCATGAACTGTCCACAACATACCCAAATATATGCAAGCCAACCTAGGAGTTATCGCGATTTACCTCTCAGGTATACGGATTTTGCCATGCTCTACCGTGATGAGAGACCAGGAGAACTAAACGGACTAGCCAGGGTCCGCTCATTTTCCCAAGACGACTGTCACATTTTCTGTCGTGAAGACCAAGTAGACTTTGAAATCGATCAGGCTCTTCAAATGATAAAAAAAGCCATGGATGTATTTGGTTTTAAATATCGATATAGACTATCGACAAGGGATCCTGAGCATCCAGAAAAATATTTAGGGCATCCAGAAACATGGGATCGTGTCGAGAAATGGGCTGTCGAAATTATGAAGCGTAATAAAATTGATTATTACGATGGTCCTGGTGAAGCTGCTTTTTACGCACCAAAAATGGATCTGATGGCCACTGATGCCTTGGGTCGCGAATGGCAACTTTCTACTGTTCAAATTGATTATGTCCAACCAGAGAGATTTGGTCTTAAATATATCGATAGTGATGGTAAAGAGAAAACTCCAGTGATGATTCATCGGGCTGTAGTTGGATCACCAGAAAGAATGTTGATGATTCTTCTTGAACATTATGCTGGGGCATTTCCGGCTTGGTTGGCGCCGGTGCAGGTGGCTGTATTGCCAATATCAGAAAAGCATTTGGGATACGCTACCAAAGTCACAGATTCGTTGAAATTAGTTAACATTCGATGTGAATTAGACGCACGAAGCGAGTCGTTGGGAGCCAAGATCAGAGATGCAGAAATGCAAAAAGTGCCTTTTATATTAGTAATGGGAGACAAAGAAGTCGAAGCTGGTACAGTCACAGTTAGAGCTCGAGGACACAAAGAAACTGAAGTCTATACAATAGAAAAATTTAAAGATGCAATTTTAGATGCTATAATGAACCGTAAGTGAGTACTGTACATTATAGAATCAATAACCAAATCCAAGCTTTAGAATTGAGAGTTTTGCGTGAAGATGGGACCCAGCTCGGAGTATTGTCCAAAGAAGATGCTCTGGCTGAAGCCAAAAAA
>CAYIGO010000071.1:0-3175 GCA_964362965.1 uncultured Gammaproteobacteria bacterium
AGCTAGTGCGGACTCCGTGTGAAACCACGGAGGTGCGAAGCCTCCAGTGCCCACTGATTATTTTTCTTCCTGAATTGCAATTGTATGTCCACATCGATCACAATAACAAAATACTGCTCCTATAGCCTTAAGCCCAAATGCCACAATCTCTGATAGAGAAAGTCTAACTTCGGACCCAGTCAGGTTTACATTGGTATCTCCACATTTTACACATATTAATTTAGTTGATTTTGGAACAAATGGACATTCTGGCATAATAACTAAAAAACCCGCTGATTGCGGGTTTTGGATAAATTTAAATAATTACCTTAACCCGCGTTAAACTCGCCTCCAATAAGGAGGATATTCAAAATAACTAGGCGTAAGGTACTCATTGGATATACATTATAAATAATTACACTCAACTTTGTCAACCCACATAGCCAGTTAATAGTTGTATATACGGTCGGTTTAGTATCCCCAAAGCTATTTGGGCTGTAACAGGTGAAGTTGACACCAATAGAAGACCGTCCGGGATAGAATCAAATTGGGTCAGCGCTTCGCCAATTTCAGTTTTTGCAGCTTCCTTTGTATTGGTTATACCTGCATTTCTATAAAACGACTGTCTTGCTTGAACGAGTTTTATAATATTATCGGGTGAAGTATGATTTTTTTCTTCTACGACTTTTTCAAAAAATGATGGATCATCGTTAATGACAATATTTACTCCATCAATCTCATCATGAATTCTACTAGCGCTGGCATTAACTTTCGATAAAAAACTATCTTTAGTTTCATGCTCAGGCAACTTAGATCGATAGGACTCCCAAGCAGTTAGGTGGATGTTATGGTGTGCTTCTATACCATAATTTTTTGTTAGATCACTCAATCTGTTCATAAATGCAATTGCCACTAAAGCCGTTTGGGGAATACCATCTCCCAGTCCGTCCATAGTATAAACAATTTTACCCTCTGTATTTACTTTGTGATTCCAATCTGGGCAGACTACGCAATGGGTTAATAATTTTTGAACATCTTGAATTGAATTACAAACAAAAGCCGCCATGGCCGGACTGTGTTTAGCCACTTCTATATTACCGAGAGTCATATAATCATATAAATCAGCGCGGAGTTGTTGTATGTTGTTTCTATTCCCTCCTCCACTAGGTTCTTCCTTCCAATATGGATTATCTAAGTAATTCATATTATTCTTTGTATTTCAGTTGGAGCTGGGGTTGTTAAGAAAACCTTTTTATTTTTTGAAATATAAATATTTATTTCAGATCTCAGACCAAATTTCAATGTATAAATTCCCGGCTCAATAGAATAACCGGTGTTTAACATCAGTTCTCGGGTGTCTAAAGTTTCGTATGAATCCAGATTTGGACCATATCCATGCAGTTCAGAGGCTATATTGTGGCCTGTCCGATGCACAAAATATTTTCCATACCCTGCTTTTTCAAGAACTCTTCTACTTACGTTATCAGCTTCTGCACCAGTTATGATCTTGTATTTAATATTCTTTTGGATGTATTTTAATGCACTATTTCTAGAGCAAATCAGAAGATTCCATGCACTCAGAACTTCTTTAGGTACATTTGGACCTGTGTAATACATGGTTGTCATATCGGCAAATACTGACTTTTTGGTTTTTTCTTTACCCCAAATGTCTATCATTACCAATTCATTTCTTTTGATTACAACAGGTTTTTCTTTATTAGGAAAATAATGGGGATTACCACTATTTTTTCCCGATGCAACTACGGGATGGTATAAAGTAATTAGCCTGTATTTGGCATAAAGGCTTTCGATAATCATTTGTAATTCATAGTCTGTAATTATTCCTAGTTTATTTTTAACAATAATTTCAACCCCTCGAAGTATTTTTTTAAGTTTCAATATTGCCGATTTATGGCTAGCTAACCCTTGAGCTCCCCAATCCGACAGATATTGACCAACTAAGTCTTGTGAAGAAACTAATTTTGCATTTGTACATTTCCGAATTAATTCATAGGTTCCCTGATCGACTCTGGAAAGTAGAGGTATATTGGCATTTTTGGTAATTTCCAAAGCTATAGTACCATTTTTTGGTAAACTCAATTTTAAAATATTAATTAGCGAATCTCTCGAACCATAAACCAACTTTCTCCCTTTCAAATTCTCAAATTTGTCTTTTTCCATTGATTGATAGATCCAGATAGGATGTTTGCTGTTGGCCTGAATAAGACAAAACCAGGGTCTGGTAACAAGCTCTTTTAGTTCACATACGTCAGTAGCGATAGGATTTTGGCCCACTTCATATGTTCCTTGGTTTTGATAAATTAACCAGGCATCTATTTTGTTTTGTTTTAAGATCGTAATTATTTTATTTGTGTTCATAGAACTAAAAAACCCCGACTATGCGGGGTAATAAAGCACACGGCCTACCACCCCCACTACGAGGTAAAGGGGAAGCCGAAAAAGAATAAGGATTGTTTCATTATGAGGACATTGTAAAGAACTTTTCGCTAAATTGCAAGCCCTTATCAATTAAGTCAATTCTAAAGTTCTCGTTATCCCCGTGCATATTACAGTCGTCGTTTGCCAATGGCACGAGCAGAGTATCTACTCCAAATATTTCCTTGATGTCTGAGACAAAAGGAATCGCTCCACCGACATTCTTCATCAAGATTGGTTGCCCAAACGATTGTTCCAAAAGTGATATTGTCGAACCAAATATCGGATTTGAAATATTAAGTTTTACAGGATTATGCGGTGATCCGACTATTAGCTCGTATTTAATATAATCAGGCGTATTTTGTTTTACAAATTCTCTCAGCTTGGAAATAATATTGTCAGCCTCTTGAGATTTGACTAAACGAAAATTTAATCGTGCTTCAGCAGTAGCCGGGACAATATTGGCGTAACCATCACCGATGTAACCTGATTTTATGCCTGTAATTTGGATAGTCGGTCGAAGTCCTGTCTGGGTAAAAAAATCCGTATCTGGTTCGGTCAGGTAAGTAGTTACTCCAATATCATGAATCAGGTTGTCAGCGATTTTTCCCATTTGAATATTGTTCTGTCTTTCTGAATTAGATATATTGTCTACGCCGTCATAGAAGCCTGGGATGTTTATTTGATTGTCGGGTGTTTGCAATTTATTTAAGAACTTAGCCATTTCATAGGCAGCATTGGGAATGGCACCACCAAAAAG
>CAYIGO010000072.1:0-3113 GCA_964362965.1 uncultured Gammaproteobacteria bacterium
AATCAATACAATTACGATGGCCAATGCCGGGTTGACAATGTTCGCGTCAATCCCGGAGATGATTTGCTGGGACCAAAAATTACAGGTTCTTTGCAATATACCCAGAAATTTACATACCGGCCAATTGACACTACTAAATGTAACCGCGAAGGAAGCCGTAGTGAACCTTGTTGTGGAGGATACGATGCAGAAAAAGGCCGTTGCACCCGGCCAGCTGATGTCAAACTAGACACCAAAGGTCGCATGATTGCAGGAGTAAATTCTCCCCTACTGGAAGAACTCAATAAAAATCTGGTAGTTGGTGACCAGTCAGTCTTTAAAAGAATTTACCCAAAAAACTTACCCGCCGAAATCAAAGAAATACCGAGTGTAGCTGATTACAAAACTTCCGAAGGCACATCTAAACTTTATTTTCCTCACCTGGGAACCATCTATGACTATTTCTTGAAGGGTATCCAAAAAGCTTTAAGGCCTTTTATAGAAGGTTCACAAATTACAAAGTCGGGTGACTGCAATGACGTCGCCGCCCAGACCAAAGTCCAGCGAATGTGCCCCAATTTTGGTGGCCAAGAATCTCTAAACTCTCCCTGTTTAATCAACGGCGAATTACAAAAACTCATTGAAGATGCTGCTAATAGTGCTGGTATTCCTCCAGATATTCTAGCTGCTGTTGTCAGTATCGAAACCAGAAACGGAATTTTTGGTCTGGCAAAATCAGATTTATCTGAACCTTATTTATGTAGTGCCAATGACTGCGGAGCTATGGGAGCCACTCAATTATTGACTGGATTTGGGGTGCAATCTAGTTGCTCGCAAGCTGCAGGCCTCGACAATTGGAGTACTTATGCTTGTAGAACTAGCCAAGACCAAATTCCCAATCCGGGAAATATTCACGATTCGCTCTATGCTGGGGCCCGGATGATCAAAGCCATCAGTGGCTCAGTTAGTAATAGTAGCTGGCCCAAAGAAACCGTAGACCAAGTGGCGACTAGTTATTATGGAAGCTGTAAAGACAGCTACGATCTAGGTAGCTATATGCAAGAGGCCAATAGCTGTTTTAATAGTCCCGCAGTTCCCCAAATGATGACTTATTGTGATTATTTATGGAATTATTATAGTGCCAGACAAAGATGAAAAAATTAATATTTTTATTTTTAATATTTATTATTTTTCCGGGGGCGATTTACGCCCAAGAAGCAGTTAATATTCTGGTCGTTGGTGACTCAATATCTTTAGGTCGATATCCGCAAATAATTAGAGAGTCTATTCCCAATACTAGCTTAAACATTATTGCTAAAACTGGCTATGGTAGTGGAGCCATGCTTGACGAAGTCAAAAATAATATTTTGGGGATCGGCAGTCCAACCTACATCTTTATTATGTTGGGCACCAACGATGCCCCAGGTAAAAATGTGGATACTCAAGCGATAAGAAACAATCTTATTAATCTTGTTTATTTATTAAAGCCCACCGGAGCAAAGATTTATGTCTCACAAATCCCCCCGCAAAAACAGGAAAATGGTGTCACCAAAATAAATGCCATGATTTCTGGGCTCAATGTTCCCGAAGCTACGATCGTTGACCAATCAGATGTGACAGTAGACATGTTGACAGATGGTATTCATCCCAACGAGACTGGATATCAAATTATTGCCTGTAATTTTATGAAGGCATCGGGATTAAAAACCAATTGTGTCACCCCCAAAATCAATATCCCGGCCAAAATCCCAACCCGGGGCAAGAAATGCCCAAGTGGAGATTCCCTTGGTTTTACCCCACTTCGCCCTGATCCTGGTGAGCCATGTGAAGAAACCGTTCCGGAAGATACAGTCTTTGCCTGTGGATCGAGCATTACCCCACTTCGTCAAGAAAAATTTGATCCTTATGGTGATGGTTGTGACAAAAATGCCGATGGCACTGTCACTTGCTATCGTGCTGAAAATTTCGACGTCTCACTCGATCTATCCAAAGCTAATATTGGAATTTTAGGCAATACCCAAGACCAAAATCTAACCAACGAACAAAAGGTAAATGAATACTTGAGCTGGTATCTTTCTGGAATCCCTCAAGTCGGTGATCAGAAGAAACCAGACGATGACAAACTTATAAACTTCTCAGGCCCAATCCGCAAACTCATACCCTATGATCTTGGCCAAACCGCCAGAAATACTATAACCAAATCTCAGCCTGAGCTAATTCATAATTATTCAGTTGGCAAAGACATAACTGGTTTAGTTGATATAAGACTCAACAATTGGTTGGTCTGGATCTTGTCTCAAAATATTCCCTTTTCAAGTCTTGAAGATACTGTCGGAGAATACGTAGTCTCGGCGACTGATCTCAAGCGCAACAATCTCCAAGATGCTAGTGTTCTCTCCCCCGGAGACAAAGGTTTCCAGGTTCCAGTTAAATTAACCATTACCAACACTTCCAAGGCGCCTTAATTATGATAGACTTAAAGTATATGAAATTTCTCAAGTTCTTGGGTGTTTTTGTATTTTTATTTGCTGTTTTTGCCATCCCAATTAAAGCTGAAGGACCATGGTATAACCAAACACCAGATCAATTTGCAAAAAAGGTGATGGACAAGTCAAATCCTGACGCAATTTTCGGCGAAAGATATACTTTTGCTCAAATAAATTGGATTATTAACAGTCTTGCAATCACGATTTCGCCAAACGACCCCCAAAAATTAATTGATGGTTTTAAATCTATCATGGAGAAACAACTAAAAGGCGAAATTCCGTCGTTTAGTGATTATGCGCAAATGGGTGTACCTGGCATTGCAATGGGGGGTATTTCTGAAATATATAAACAAAAACCCGCATCTGGAGTTGACTCTATAAACAGTGCCCTTGCTAAGCTTGATTTGGCGCAGCCAGTAGAAGCAGCTGGGTATGGTTTTACTTCTCTGTCGGGAATACAACTTTTATGGTCAGCTTCGCGAAATACGGCGTATCTGGTGATGGTTATTATTTTGATTGCTGCTGGGTTTATGATAATGTTTCGAGTAAAGATAAATCCTCAAACTGTCGTCTCTCTGCAAACAATGATTCCCAAATTAGTCATTACTCTTCTATTGGTCACGTTTTCTTATGCAATTGCAGGTCTCG
>CAYIGO010000073.1:0-1648 GCA_964362965.1 uncultured Gammaproteobacteria bacterium
ACGAATCGACCCGCATCAATCTTATTGATACTCCGGGACACGTGGACTTTACAGCCGAAGTTGAAAGATCCTTGCGCGTTTTGGATGGCGCTGTCACTGTCCTTGACGCCGAAGAAACTGTCCAATCTCAGACCGAGACAGTCTGGAGACAGGCAGATAAATATAAAGTGCCTAGAATTATTTTTGTCAATAAAGTCGACAAACTAGGTGCCAATTTTGAAGGAACTATCAAAGCTGTCATCGATAGACTTGGAGCCAATCCCGCTGTCATGGCCTATCCGATTGGGGCTGAAAATTTGTTTAAGGGTGTAGTCTTACTTCTCGAACGCAAGGCTATAGTTTGGCACGGGGATGAGACTGGAGCCAAATTTATCGAAGAAGAAGTCCCAGCTGACATGAAAGAGGGGATCGAAAAGTGGCGTACTAAGCTAGTCGAACAAATTTCTGAGACTGACGATGCCCTCCTGACTAAATTCCTAAATGGTGAAGAACCAACTATTGCTGAATTAAAAATAGCTCTTCGCAAAGCGGTCATTGCCTACAAACTAGTGCCTGTCTATGCTGGAGCTTCTCTTCGCAATAAAGGTGTCCAACCACTATTGGATGCAGTGGTCGAATATTTACCATCTCCCGTCGATGTCGATCATGTCAATGGTGTCCATCCCAGAAGTGGTGAAAAAGTGGTCCGGCAGACGATTAATGAACAACCGTTTTGTGGCTTGGCTTTCAAGATTCAGACCGATCCCCATGTAGGAAGATTGACTTATGTCCGTATTTATTCAGGTACTCTCAAGAGTGGTCAAGCTATTTACAATGCTACCAAAGATAAAGAAGAGCGGGTGTCCCGAATGCTTCTGATGCATGCCAACAAGCGAGAAGAAATAGATGCGGCTTATGCCGGAGAAATTGTGACTCTAGTTGGACTTCGCGATACAGTAACAGGCAATACACTTTGTGATAAAGCCAATCCAATTGTCCTCGAATCAATTTCCTTTCCTGAACCAGTTATTTCCTTGGCTATCGAGCCCAAGACTAAATCTGATCAAGAAAAAATGGGTTATGCCCTGAGTAAACTATCCGACGAAGATCCGACGTTCCGGATCAAATCAAATCCCGAGACGGGGCAGACAATTATTGCTGGGATGGGAGAACTGCATTTGGAAATTATTGTCGACCGGATGAAACGCGAGTTTAAAGTCGAGGCCGCAACAGGTGCCCCGCAAGTGGCCTACAAAGAGACAGTGCGAAAATTGGCTGAGGGTGAAGGAAAATATATTAAACAGTCTGGCGGACGAGGTCAATATGGCCATTGTTTTATAAAAATTGAACCTCTGGCACGGGGAGCTGGCTATGAATGGGTCAATGCTATCAAAGGTGGATCAATTCCTTCTGAATTTATAACCCCAATTGAAAAAGGAATTGTAGAGGCAATGGAAAATGGAGTAGTAGCAGGCTATCCGTTGGTTGATTGTAAAATTACTCTCTTCGATGGGTCATACCACGATGTCGATTCGTCAGAAATGGCATTTAAAATAGCAGGTTCGATGGCTCTCCAGCACGCTTCCAAAAATGCTGATCCATGTCTTCTCGAACCAATTATGAAAGTGGAAGTGACTACACCTGAAGAATATATGGGCGATGTCATTGG
>CAYIGO010000073.1:1748-3101 GCA_964362965.1 uncultured Gammaproteobacteria bacterium
TTTGAAAGGCCAGGCCTTTTTGATCTAGTTTGATTGATTCAGAACACTAAGTTTTGCATAGCCTTGGCTTGAGTGAGAAAAAAGCCTCGCCATTCATTTTCTGGCAAAGAAATTCTCATACGAGGCAAATCACTGGCTTGTTGGGCCAATAAAAATTTGGCCGCCAATTGAATAGGATCAGTATACCAGTCGAATTTTAGAAGCGCTTTTTTCATCAAATCAATTAAGTCGTAACCATATTTTCTGTGAATCATGTACAAATCAATAAAATCGCGGCTTCTGGGTTTGGTAGCAATTGTTTGTATTTTGTTAACGGCGATGTCTAAAACACTGTCGTACTTGAGCAGTTTATATTTTCCACCTGCCTCAAATGGGGTAAAAGGATAATAGTTGAAGTCAATTTTCAGAGATGGATAGTCAGAAAATTCAAAAATAAAAGTGTGTAATCCTAGGAATTGAGTATATTTTATTTCGCTAGCGCCCAATTTTTTAGCCGCCTGATTGATAAATACAGTAATAGAGTCAATCTTAACTTCGGCATTTTCAGTAAACAAATCGATATCCTCTGAGTCACGGTGTTGCAAATAAAACTCCGACAAAACTGTTCCCCCCGTCCAGTAGTAGTCGCGAACTAGCGTAGGTTCGGCTACGACCAGGTCCAAGAGGCGTTTTTGTAATTGGGAAAGGATGGTAACTTGTCCCATAACCAATACTCTAACACAGAAGCCTTAAGTGGATCTATTTGATCTTTAATTAGTTCCCATTGACCTTTGATTAGTGGTTTGTCTAATTTCTGGTCTCCCAAGCCATAATTAATTAGCTGAATTTGTTGCCAAACAGAATAATTTTTAGGGTTGTTGATTCGCATTTTTTTATCGTCCGTACTCCAATTATTCATAGCCAAATTATAGCATTTTTTGCCTTAAAAGTCTTGAAATGCCAGGCCTTTTTGACTTTTTGATCTGGTTTATTATGTCGTTTTAGATGACCATCTCGGTCTTGGAGAGAAAAATTTGCAAACTTCTCTCGCTATATAAATTGGCTCAAAAAGAGTTTTCATGGCGATTATTGGAATATTAAACACTCCATCTAATGCAACGGTAATTGGAAGTGTGAGTATATTCAAAGCACCCATATATATGAAATAGAAGTATTTTTCTGTTAAAACTCCTACTAGCTCCCTTTCTCTTTGAGCTTTAATTGCACTATGTAAAATTCCTCTAGATGCCCCACGAGTAAAATATGGAACTATTTCTTCTTTTCTAACACTATCAATGGGAGAACTCATGGATTTTGTTTCTGTCATCATCATGATGGTGATTATAGCAAGAAATGAACAGCTGTCAAGTACTA
>CAYIGO010000074.1:0-3100 GCA_964362965.1 uncultured Gammaproteobacteria bacterium
TTCCATTCTTTTTTTAATTTTGGGATGATCTGACTCGTCTGTTATAAACAAGCCATAAAAATTATTAAATTTAGCAAAGCCATTGATTTCATTGTGATCGGCCTCAGGAATAACATCATTGAAAGCAGGAATCTTGCCCGTTTCATTAAATTTGATTTTCCAGATATAGCCCAAGGATTGAAACTGGTTGGAAGTATAGATCAAGGGGATACGGTCTAGAATTTCAATAGGGTCACTTGGTTTTACTTCTGGCAACTCCAATTTTTCTCCCAATAATTCATACAACGCGGCAAGACAGAACTGAATAGCATCGCGAGGTTGAAGACCTGGTGGTAAAAGCAAAAATGGGACATTATCTTGCTTGGCTTTTTCAAGTAGTTTTCCACCAATTGTAATGACTGCCCTGTTTAATCCAGAAGCCATGTCATAAGCATCCAAAACTTCTTCGGTATTTCCAGAATAAGAGCTTAAGACAACGAGTTCTCCAGGCTTACTTTTGGGTAGACCATAATCACGGTGAACAGTAATATCCAGCTCAGGCTTGAGTATCTTTAGTAGATCAGCAGCTAAGTGAGAACCCCCCATGCCAACGACTATCATATAACTAGTATATAATAAAATTATGAAGGTTTTATTTGTCTGTGCTGAGCTTGCTCCTTTCTCTGAAGTTGGGGGACTAGCCAAAGTCGCCTATTTTTTGCCAAAGGCGCTCAAAAAAGCAGGAATTGATATCAGGATCTTTACCCCCAAATATGGAGTCATAAATACCGAGCTTCTCCAAGTCAAAAACCAAATCGAGGGATTGAAGGTCCCAACAGGTGATGATAAAAATATTATTTGTAATGTCAAAATATTAAAAACTCCCAAAAAAGATGATCCAATCGTTTATTTTCTTGAAAACAAAGAATATTACGAACAAAGAGCCAATGTCTATTCTTATTCCGATGACCATATCCGCTTTGGCCTGCTAAGTAAGGCAGCCCTCGAATTTGTCCGCCATGGTGACTTTGTCCCAGACATTATTCATGTCAATGACTGGCATACTGGCTATTTACCCAATTATTTAAAGACTGAATACAAAGACGATCCAAAGCTGGCAGGTGTCTCAACTGTTTTTTCCATTCACAACCTGCATCAAGGTGTTTTTGATTTTGATCATGCTTCAGAGATGGATTATGACGATGGCAAAGGACCACTCGAGTCATTTTCCAATGAACGGTTTATAAAGCAAAACGCCCTAAAGCGTGGCATTATCTATTCAGATCTCTTAAATACCGTCTCTCAGACTTTCTCCCGTGAACTTCTGACCGAAGAATACGCACCAAAATTGTATAAATTATTCCGTGAATTGCGGGCAAAGTTCTTTGGCGTTTTAAATGGCCTCGATTATCAAAGCTTTGATCCCAAAAAAGACAAGATTATAAAATCAAACACCTCCAGAGAAGAAAACAAAGTTGACTTGCAAAAGGAATTTAATCTTGAGGTTTCTCAACATACCCCGATTTTGGCCATTATGGGCAGACTCGATGATCAAAAGGGATTGCAACTAGTCATGGAAACTATTGATTTTATTTTGACGGAGTGTAATGTCCAGCTAGTTGTCTGTGGCCCAGGAGACAATAGGCACCGCGATTTCTTTGCCAATCTCGAATCCAAATATCCAGGCAAGGTCGGGACTCATTTGATGTATGACACCACTCTGCCACGCAAAATATTTGCCGGAGCTGACATGCTTTTGATGCCCAGTAAATACGAACCGGGGGGAATTGTAGCTCTAGAGTCGCTTCGTTATGGTTGTGTACCAATAGTCCGTGCGACCGGTGGCCTATCTGATTCAGTTGTCGATTACGATCCGACCCTCTCTACCGGTACAGGATTTTCTTTCAAGAATTTTTCCGCCATGAGCTTTTTGACGGCTGTCATTCGGGCTTTGGAAACTTACAAGAATAAACCCGTCTGGAAGAAGATTGTCCAGCTCTGTATGAAGCAGGATTTTTCTTGGGACAAGTCAGCCAAAAAATATATTGATCTTTACCAGAGATCGATTACTCTAAATACTTCGATTGCGACTGATTAAATTTCTGATAATTTTGGTCTACTTGGCCAGAGTTATGATACGCCCAGAGATCTTCTAAGAATTTTTCTGTGGCTGGTGTTTGAACCATTGATTTCACACCCTTTTCTACCAAACCCGCATGCCACCAAGGCCAATTTGAAAGCCAGTAGAGATAACAAGAAGAAAAGGCCTGATCCACATCGCAAGTTTCCAAAAGAATTAAATATTTCTTTTGTAAATCATTTTTATTCCAGAGAGCAAATTCCTTGCAATCTTGCCAAGTGGAAGGATTAATATTCGTAACCTCAGGAATATTGGATCCAAACTTTTCGATTGTCTGCGAGGTGGTCAGAAATTTGAGGTTTGGATTATCCAACAAATCAGTCAAGACTTTGAGGCGCTCTACATAATGATGGCCAAACAGTTCAACGTCATTGGCCGTGACAGTCAGATCTCCTGTCAATATATCTGTAACCATTTTGGCCTCCAGATTACCCTGATAAGATCTAAATAAATTACAAACCTCACGGTTGTTAACCAACAAAATTTTATCTTTGTACTTTGTAACTGGCATTTTTGCACCAACCGAGGTTTCATCCACAAAGACAAATTTATTGGGTATAAAATCCAATGTCTTGGTATCTATGGCTAATTCTGGTGGAAAGAAAGCTGGCGCACCCGTACTTATTTGTCTACTTAATACTTCATTTGAAAATAGTGGCATGATAGGATGATCCTTGGCACTATTTACTAGTTCAATCTTTCCATCATTCTCTAATCTCTCAATTAACTCAAAAAACTCTGTGGCATTCATTTTCTTAAGTTGATCATGAAGGCAACATGTAATATTTAGAGTCAAGCCAAAACCAGATTTACTATTTAGCATTCGAAGGAGGGGTAAATAACAGAACGTCAGAATATTCCAGGTGATGTTATCTTCCTGGGTCGGAGGCTGATAAAAATGCAAAAGCATTGTCCAATATTTCATGGTGCGCCTAGCAAGAATCGAACTCGCATCAACTGTTCCGAAGACAGTTGCTCTAT
>CAYIGO010000075.1:0-3057 GCA_964362965.1 uncultured Gammaproteobacteria bacterium
CCGAAGGAAAAAAATCTATATTTGTGAGTGATTGCCTCGTGATATGCCTTCATGATTAGCGCATGACCTGCTAAAGCGGAGACTAGCATCAGGAGTGTTGATTTGGGTAAATGAAAATTGGTGATCATAGCATCCACATGTTTAAACTTGTATCCTGGATAAATAAATATATTGGTTTCGTTTTTTGTCCAATCGCTCTCGAGTACCCTAACACTCGTCGTTCCCACTGCTAATATTCTCCCCTTTGTTACTTGCAACTTGTCACTTGTTACTTTTGGTATATTAAACCACTCTGAATGCATCACATGATCTTCGATAGTGGGTGATTTTACCGGAGCAAACGTCCCCAGTCCCACATGCAGTGTTACAAAAGCTTTGTTCGGTATGCTCTCCATAAGCTCTTGGGTAAAATGAAATCCGGCTGTGGGTGCTGCTGCCGATCCTATATCCTTGGCATACACCGTCTGGTATCTCTTTCGGGTTTCCTGTGTCCTGCGCCCTGCATCCTGACTCCTGATGTACGGTGGTAACGGAGTGTGTCCAATACTCTCAAGTATTGCCATCAATTCGGTATTATTACAGTTGAATTTAATTACTCCGTTTTCGATATCCCCCACCAATCCCTTATCAAATATAATTTGTTTGGTGCGGCCTACATTCTTGCCAATAAAGTTCCAAGCATCGCCGTTTTGTGACAACAAAAGTATTTCTTTTGACCCATACAATCTTGCCGGAAACACTTTGGTCTGATTAAAGACAAGTAAATCGTCAGACGTTAAATATTTCTTAAGATTATAGAAATAGTCATGAGAAATTGTCTGTGTATTTCGATTTACTATCATTAACCTTGAGTGGTCACGCTTATCTGAAGGCGTCTGGGCAATCAATTCCTTGGGCAATTCATAATCAAAGTCCGATAGCGTCATTTCCACCAAATCCTAATGACATCCTGAAGTGAGATGAGTGCAATCAATGTCAATAAAAATATCATGCCCCAATTGTTTATCTTGGCTTCGAGCTCAGCTGAGACGCGCTTCCTGCGAACCCACTCTAGACAGATAAAAAACATTCGTCCACCGTCTAGAGCTGGAATTGGCAAGACATTAAAGATAGCCAGATTGACCGAGAGAATGGCAATAAGTTCAATTATTGGCAATATCCCCTCACCTGCCACAAGTCCAGTCAGCTGATAAATACCGATTGGGCCCGCAACACCCTCTGGCTTTTTACCCGCCATCAAATTTTTGCCAATACTTCTAAATCCCTCAAAGACTCGCTCTATCCACTTTCCTGTCACCCGCAGACTGGCGACAATGACATTGCCGTTTTTTTCAATCTGAACATACGGATACTCACTGATACTAACACCCAAGGCCCCTTGACCTTTTGGTGGATTTACACGCGGAATTGCAGTCAGTGTCAATTCCTGGGTTGTTTTTTCCATTATTCCTTCAAACAACGGAACCGTTGAGCCACGGCGAACTACTAACTTTGTAGGGGTGCCTGCAAATTTAATCATAGACTGACTAAATTCGGGAGTAGAAGCGAGGATTTGACCATTGACTGAAATTATCCGATCAGTTACTTGCAATCCGGAGACCGCTGCTGGTGAATTTGGTTCCACAAAATTGACTGTCACTAAATTTTTGGGTTCTCCAGGAACGCCCAAGACCAGATACAAAGTGACAAAGAGACACAGTGCCAAGATAATATTCATGGTCACACCGGCAACTAAAACTATCATCCGTTGCCTACGTCCCCGATTCCAAAAAGATCTCTTCTTATCTTCTTTTACTTCATTTTCTTCACCGTGTAACTTGACAAATCCTCCGAAAATCAGTGGATAAATAGCATATTGAGTCTCACCATGTTGGAATTTAAAAATTGGCTTAGTAAAGGGCAAACCAAAGGCAAATTCGTCGACTCTAATTCCAAAATACCGCGCTGCCATGAAGTGTCCAAGCTCGTGAATCAGGACCAAGACTGACAATACTCCCAAAAAGACAAAGAATGTTAACATTTTATAAGTCTATCACACTCTTATTAATTCTTCTTCCTTATTTTTTCCAATATTTTCAATTTCAATCATCATTTTGTCAGTTAATTTTTGGAGCTCAGCTTCGACTGTAAACCGGTCATCTTCATTTAATTCTTTGGCTTCGGCCAGACGCTTAAACTCAGTCATCTTTTCGTGTCTTTCTTGCCTGATTTTTACTCTACCGTCTTCTAGTTTTTTGTGAAGCATCTTGACATACTCTTGTCTTCTTTCGGTGGTCAATGCCGGGACTGCAATGCGAATTACCCCATTATCAATTACCGGAGTGAGACCAATATTGGCCGCTTCAATATCCCGTCTGATCTCGCCAATAGTTCCGCTATCATATGGAGTAATCAATAGAGACTGAGGATCAGGAGTAGAAATTCCAGCCATTTCCAAAACCCGCATCTGGGTACTTCCACCATAAGCTTTGATAATTATATTTTCGACTAAGGCTGGAGTGGCACGACCAGTTCTAATAGATGCAATATCAGCTTTTACAAACTCCATCGTCTTCTGCATCTTTACTGGCACATCACCAAGATTCATAAATCTATATTACCACAACTTTATATTCCACAACCTGGATATTCTCACCCAGCTTGCCGATGACTTCTTTTATTAGATCGGCTACTGTTTTGGAAGCATCGCGGACATATGGAGCTTCCAGATCATTGGTTGCTGCCAAATGCATAGCAATTTCCCGACCCAACTTTTGAAAATCGTCGGTCTTAGCTACAAAATCAGTCTCACATGCAAGTGAAATTATACTTCCCACCCGACCCGTATGGTGAATATATGAGAAGACCATTCCTGCTTTGACTTCACGGTCCGATTTTTTGGCGGCTTTTTCAATCCCTTTTTTCCTCAATATTTCAGTTGCTTTTTGCATATCCCCAGAGGATTCTTCCAAGGCACTTCTACAATCTGCCACTCCTGCTTTAGTCTCTTCTCTCAATTTTTTCAAGTCTTCAAGATTTACTTTCATGTTTCTTTTTCCCTTCCAAAATAGCTTCTGT
>CAYIGO010000076.1:0-3048 GCA_964362965.1 uncultured Gammaproteobacteria bacterium
ATTCAAAAAAAAGAAAATCCAACTCTAAACGATTTACGTACCACATTTACTATCCAACAAGGCTTAGTCTTAACATTGGTAACAATTACCGCGGTTTTATCACCAATAATAAGAAATTATTATGGATTGGGAACGACCGAATATTGGTTGCTAATCGCCTTGTTGGCTAGTTTTGTATTGTCATCACTTAAATCCATTCCTTCAGTCATGCTGGAGCGGGAACTCCGGTTTGACAAAATATTGATTGTCCGGATTGTGGAGGCAATAATATTCAACTTGGTTGCTGTCACCATGGCTATTTCCGGCTTTGGTGTCGCTTCTTATATTCCGGCTGTATTAGGGCAAGGACTGATTGGATTAATATTGTTATATATTTTCAAGCCCTGGTCTATAGGACTGGCTTTTTCCAAAGAAAGTTTAAAAAAATTGCTCAAGTTTGGTGTTCCATATCAGACAAATTCATTATTGGCTGTAGTCAAAGATCAGTTTATGAATTTGTTTTTGTGGAAAATTATCGGTGCTTCTGGTATGGGCTATCTGAGTTGGGGAATATATTATAGCCAGCAACCACAGAGACTGATAATGGACAACGCTTCTCGGGTAGCTTTCCCGGCACTATCCCGTATGCAAGATCATCCTCAAGAGTTTGCCAGATCTACCGAGAGACTTCTGATGTTTGTCTGCTTGGTCATCTTTCCCATGGTTATCGGCATTGGACTTGCTTGGTCGCATTTGGCATATTTAGTGCCGAAGTGGTTCAAGTGGCAACCGGCTCTAATTCCTCTGTATATCGCCTGTTTTGGAGCGGTAATGTCGTGCGTTTCTACTCCGGTCATGGGTATACTCTATGCTTTGGGTAAAGCCAAAATAAATACCTACTTGATGATTATGTGGCTAATTTTAGAATGGGTATTCAAGCCAATCTTGGCACTTAAGTTTGGTTTTATGGGTGTGGCTTATGCAGTAGGGATAATATCAGTCTTTTCGATCGTTCCATTACTGGTAGCTAAAAAAATGATTGGATTTAGCTTGGTTCGGAGTTTGTTGACGGCAGTAGCTTCTGCAGGCTTTATGTTGGTAGTGGGTTTGTTGGTACATAGTTTTGGCATAGTGGTGACCCTTGTCATGTCGTCAATGGGATATATCATAGGAGTAATGGCATTTGGTGGAAAAAATTTATTACTGGACATAAAGCCATTTTATGAATATTTTAAAAAGAAACTTTAAAATCTGGTTATTGATCTTGATAGGAACTGTCATGTGGTCACTAACTATGGTCAAGAGTGGCCTGATTTATGACTACGGCATGGGTTTTTGGGGACCAAATGGCCATGACGGTGTCTGGCACGTGGCACTGGCCAGTAGTCTGGCACGCGGAAGTTTAGATATGCCGATTTTTGCCAGCGAAAAAATCAAAAACTATCATTTGGGATTTGATTTGGTTCTGGCTGGATTGCATAATATTTCCCGTATTCCAATAGTAAATTTGTATTTTCAAATACTACCTCCAATATTTGCTATCTTAATAGGTTGGCTCGTCTATAAACTTACAAATAATCTTTGGAGTGTATTCTTTGTCTATTTTGGCGGAAGTCTGGGCTGGATGTTTGGTGGCGGTGAATCTATGTTTTGGGCACAACAATCAATGTCCACGCTCATTAATCCCCCATTTGCACTGTCATTAATATTACTTCTCGCAGGTTTGTTGTTAATTAAAAATAAAAAATATTGGTGGGTAGGACTTGTATTTGCCGTTCTCCCTCATATCAAAATCTATGCAGGCTTATTAGCCTTTGGTGGTTTATTAGTAGCGGGTCTAAAAGATAGAAATTTATATAAATCGTTTTTTATCGGTGTATCAATCTATCTAACTTCAAATCTCCAACTTCTAACTTCCAACTTCCAACTTCTGGTCTACAAACCAGCATGGTTTCTCGAGACCATGATGGCTCTATCGGATCGCTTCAATTGGCCCAGATTTTACGAAGCCATGATCAATTACAAAGCGGCTGGTAATTATTTCAAGGCTATTTCTGCTTACACCGTGGCATTGGGAATATTTGTAGTTGGAAATATGGGAACGAGGATAATTGGACTGCTCAGACCTAAAAATCTTTTTTATTCCAGTATTATTTGTGCGGGTCTGATAATTCCAATGTTCTTTGTTCAATCGGGAACTGCTTGGAATACTGTCCAATTTTTCTATTATTCTATATTTTTTATGGGTATATTGGCAGGTGAAAGTATCCAAAAATTCCCAAAGTTACTGAGAGTAATAATTATTATGATGACTATTCCTACAGCAATTCAGACACTCCCTCATTATTTACCAAATCGTCCACCTGCCAAGATTTCTACAGAAGAACTTGAGGCACTTAGCTTTTTGTCAAAACAACCCACCGGTACAGTACTGACTTATCCGGCTGTAGTCAAAGACACCCAGGCTCCGAGACCCCTGTATGAATATGAATCGACTGCTTATGTGTCGGCTTTTTCTAATAATCCAAGTTTTCTAGAAGACGAAGTTAACCTAAATATCATGGGCTATGCCTGGCAAGCCAGGCGTAAGTCGGTAGACGAATATTGGAAAAATCCGTCCGGTAAATTTTTGGTGGATAATAATATTTCCTATGTTTATATAATCAAAAATTCCGAGAAGATTTCGTTAGATATGCCAAATATCTTTGAAAACTCAAAAATAGCGATTTACAAGATCAAATAGTATAAAATAGAAGGTGTTATGCTATCAGTCGTCATTGTAGCTTGGAATGAGGAGAAGAATCTGCCACGAGTGGTGGCATCGGTGAAGGATATTGCCTCTGAAATAGTAGTGGTAGACAATGCAAGTACAGATAAAACGTCAAGTGTCGCTAAAAAACTGGGTTGCAAGGTCTATTACCACGCTAATCCTGGGATAATCGAGCCAATTAGAGCATTTGCTATTTCGAAGGCTAAGCATGAATGGGTTTTACTGATCGATGCTGATGAAGAAATTACGACTGAATTGGCCAAAAAGATTACAGAAATAGTCCAAAAAAATGAAGTAGA
>CAYIGO010000077.1:0-3042 GCA_964362965.1 uncultured Gammaproteobacteria bacterium
TGGCACTCATCTTGGGTGCTCCTCTGTTAATAATTGCCTTTCTTAAACATGCCAAGACATATTCTCCAAAGGAAATACTTTTACCGATTCTGTTGTGTTTCGTTTTAAATCTACCACTTTTGGTATTTGAAATACGACATGGTTTTACCCAAACGAAAGCTCTGCTTGGAACTTTGACCACAGTTGGCGGTGAAAGCGTCTATACGGATAGGTTAGGAAAATTTACCCAAACAATCAGATACACATTGCGTAATGCCAATAGAATATTTGTGGATGACTCTATCAAGATAAATCAGTGGGTCATCCCAACAATAATTTTGGTTGGTATACTATTAATTTCGTCATGGCGTTGGTTAATACTCGGTTGGATAGCTCTCTACATCGCTTTCTTTTCTCTGCACCCCTTGCCACTGTCGGAATATTATTTAAATGGAATGACCGTTGTCTGGATATTGGGAGCCGGTTGGTTGTTGGCAAAATTACCAAGACCCATGAGCGCAATTATATTGACATTTTTTATATATCATAACCTCGACAGACTTTTCTTATATCAGACAAATCATGCCGGATACATAGAGAGAAAGGCTATAGTCAATTTTATAAAAGAAGATGCAGAGAAAAACAATTATCCTTGTGTGGCGATATCCTATATCACAAGCCCCGGAAACAATTTTGGTTACCGTTATTGGTTTTGGTGGTATGGATTAAAGACTATGCGACCAGATTCTTTAGCCCCGGTCTATACCATAGTTTTTCCTCATAGTTATGTAGATAGAATGGACAAGACCTTCGGCTCATTGGGACTCATATTTCCAGATTATTCAAGGTATACTAAGGAGGGGATTGCCAAAAGTTGCTCAATTTCGGATCAAAATTTAACTGAATCTATGTTTGGTTTTACCAAATAAAATAATATGAAACCCTACTTATCAATTATAATTTCCGCCTGGAACGAAGAAGAGAATTTGTCTAAGGGGGCGATGGAAAAGATCCTTGAATACCTTGTGAAACGAAATTATACATGGGAATTGATAGTAGTAGACGATGGGTCTGATGATGATACCCTAAGACTGTTAAAGAAATTTGCCACTTCGGAAAAACGATTGAAACTAATTTCAAATCCTCATATGGGTAAAGCTCAAGGAATTATGACTGGAGTTGAATCCTCAAATAGTGAAATTATATTAACAATTGACATGGATCAATCCACTCCCATTATAGAGTTTGATAATCTGAAAAATTATCTAGATTTGGGTTCAGATATTGCCTTTGGTTCAAGACAGAATAGAAAAGGAGCACCACTATATAGACAGATTTTGGCTTACGGTATGGTAATTCTTCGTTTCCTGGTATTAAGATTACCATATAAGGATACTCAATGTGGCTTCAAGGCCTATAAAGGCATTGTTGCCAAGAAGATATTTTCTAAACTGCAAACGATTCATCCCAAGAAGGTAGTGCGGGGAGGTGTAGTTAATCCTGGATTTGATTTGGAAATATTATATCTAGGCAGAAAACTGGGCTACAAAATTTCTGAAGTTAAGGTCGCCTGGCAATATGAAAACAGTAAGCGAGTAAGGTTTGTTAAAGACGCGATTGCAGGAGTTACAGAATTATTGCTTGTTCGATGGCGATCGCTAACCAATAAATATGTCTAAGTTGTCAGTAATCATTCCAGCATACAATGAAGAAGAAAGATTGGGTTCCAGACTTGAATCAGTTCTTCTCTATTTACACAAAAATTATCCAGGCTTTGAGTTAATAATTGTCGATGACGGAAGCACTGATAATATGACAAAAGCGGTGCGAAAAATTATTGCGAAGGACAAATTCGCCAAACTTATTTCTTATTTCCCCAATATGGGTAAGGGTTATGCAGTAAGGACAGGGGTTTTGGCTTCGACAGGCGATACGGTATTGTTTATGGATGCAGATCTTTCGACGCCACTAGAAGAAATTCCAAAGATTCTTAAAATGTTAAAACAGGCAGATATAGTAATCGGTTCTCGAGGTAAATCTGACGCCCCAATGACTCGCCAGATTGCGTCACATATATTTGATCAGATTAAGTACATGATGGTGGGTCTAAGGCGATTTCAAGATACTCAATGTGGATTCAAAGCTTTTGAGGGTGGGATTGCCAGAAAATTGTTTGCCAAAAGTAAAGTTGATCGATTTATGTTCGATGTGGAAATATTGTATTTGGCCGAGAAATTAAAATTAAATATTATCGAATTACACGTCAAATGGTCCGATGTTCCGGATAGCAAAGTACGCTTTTGGGAGGGTGTTAAAAACATGTTTCGTGATTTATGGCGCATTCGCCAGTTACACAAATGAAAAAACAAATATTTATTGCAAGTCTTATTTTACTAATAGCTGCAATATTGCGCTTCGTAAATCTAAACAGCTGGCCTGTATTTGCCGACGAAGCAATCTATATTCGTTGGGCACAGGTCATGAAAGCCGAATCCACCTTGCGCTTCTTGCCTTTGTCCGATGGCAAACAGCCACTCTTTATGTGGGTCATGATTCCACTTCTCAAAGTATTCTCAGATCCGTTGATAGCAGGACGAGTGCTGTCTGGAATAAGTGGTGTGATGGGAGTAGTGGGGGTTGGTTTACTTGCATATTTATTGAGTAAAAATATAAACCGAGCATTAGTCGCATCTGGAATTTATGCAGTGATCCCATTCAGTGTTCTGTTTTCTCGAATGGCTTTGGTCGATTCAATGCTGGTTATGTTTATAGTCTGGGGACTGGCATTTTTTATAATAAGCATTGAATACAAGAGATGGGATTTCTCTATACTAGCAGGCTTTGCCTTTGGTTTTGCTTGGTTGACAAAATCACCCGCAATGTTCGCCTTGATTTTATTGCCAAGTATCTTCTTTTTGTATAAATGGAACTGGAAGAATTTGGGGTATTTGGCAACCGTTTGGGCTATGGCCTTTGGAATGTACAATATCCTACGTTTAGGACCGGAGTTTCATATGATAGCTATTCGCAATCTTGATTATGTCTGGCCACTGTCTGAAATTA
>CAYIGO010000078.1:0-3006 GCA_964362965.1 uncultured Gammaproteobacteria bacterium
TATGAAACAGATAATTTGCTTTGATCTGGATGGGACGCTGACTGAGAGTAAGACTGCGATTACCCCAGAAATGGCTGATCTCTTAGCCAAACTGCAAAAAATAAAAAAGGTGGCCATTATAGGCGGTGCATCATTTAGACAATTTCAAAAACAATTTACTAATCATCTAAAGTCTTTTGAGAACCTCTATATATTACCTACTTGCGGAGCAGCGTTTTATAAATATGAAAACAATGCTTGGATACCTATTTATCATTTGGGACTGACTGACTTGGAAAAAAAGACAGTCTTTGAAGCTTTTGATAAAGCATTTATTGATATAAATTATCATAATCCAGAAAAGACTTATGGCAAAATTATTGAGGACCGCGAAACCGAAATTTCTTTTTCCACCCTTGGCCAAGAAGCGCCATTATCTGCTAGAAAATCTCTAATATTAGACCGCCGCCCTGAAATTATTGCACGATTAAATATTTATATTCCTGAATTTTCTGTTGTATTGTCTGGTACCAATACAATTGACGTGACGCGAAAGGGAATTGATAAAGGTTACGCCATAGAACAGATTGAAAAATATTTTGATGTTCCGGTTACAGACATGATCTTTGTTGGTGACGCCATTTACGAAGGAAGAAATGATTATGCAGTAGTCCGGACGGGAATCGAGACTGTCAAAGTCTTAGGCCCAAGTGACATCAAGCGGTTTATAGAATCGCTCCTGGTACTCCCCTAGCATTCGCGTCGTACTAAATTGATTTTTGATTAAGTCTCTGGCATTTTTCATATGCTCTTGCCATAACTTTTGATTATCATAAAACATTGGTATCACATTTTGTTCCAAGGTATCGAGAATACTGCTGTTTAGATGATCATTATCCAAAAGCCAGCCTATTTTATAGAGTTCTGCTTCATCTACCCAGCCATCGCGCGTTGTCATAGGTAAAGTGCCGTTGAGAGCTGCTTTCATACCACTGGTGCCACAAGCCTCGTAACCAACAATTGGAGTATTGAGCCAGACATCACAGCCAGAAGTCATAAGCTTGGCTACTTCTGTATTATAATTTGGAATATAGGCTATGTTATCACCTAATTTAGAAAGAAGTTCCTGTAACAATTCTTTGCCACGAGTATCACTCTCGTGGGGTTCCCCGGAATAAATTATTTTTATAGGTAAATTATTTAGGCGTTTTAGGTCTTCCAAAATAGCCAGAGGTCTCTTGTATTCCACGAACCTTCTTGCCCAACCGATGACCAAAGTATCTGGACTCCAACCGAAAGTAGAAAGTAGGAGCGATTTTTGCCTTTGATGACCAATTATCAAATCATCACCTACCTGATCCCAAGATTTGATATAAATACCATTGGTAATAGGAATCATCTTATGATTCGTCCATACCTCAGAAGCCTTTTTGGAATGTAATTTACTGACAGCATTAATATTGTCTGACAGGTGCAATGTAAACATGGTCATAGAAAATTCCGAAGAATCTTGGATCAAGCCAAGCTTTATGATTTCACTGACAGGAACCCCCAGCTCTCTGGCATAACCAGTCAATATTACAGAAACTAAATCGTTGCTATAGACTTCTTGGCCTGCTGCCACCAGTGTGTGATTTGTAAATACAATTCTTTTCCTGGTAATAACCAAAGCTTCGGCAAAACTATATTTATGAACTGTCATTTCATGCCGGATTAGTTCTAGTGCCAGGAAGGCTGAGTGCCCTTCATTGAGGTGATAAAGTGCAGGGTGAATGCCCAAAGCGACCAGAGCCCTCAGTCCACCTATACCCAAAATTATTTCTTGCTTTAGTCTAGTTTCTTTGTCAGAAGTATATAGTTTGCCAGGACAACTTAAGAGATATACTGGAATAGATCCGACCATATGTTTATAGACTTTAACTCTAATATTTTGATCTTGAATTGGGACATCTATTTCCAAAATGACTGGGAGATTCGTATCACCGTACATTAATCCCACAGCCACTACAGGCAAACTTTGATTAGAAGCTTCTTTGAGATAATCTCCTGCTAGTACTCCTAGTCCGCCTGCATAGGCAGAGATATTGACATCAAATGCGTATTCAGCGCAAAAATAAGCTATGGGCCGGATGTTCATAAATGTTTACAGCTATTATCTCATGTTTAAATTTCTTTAGTGCTTGCTTGTGCTTGGCCAGTACATCTGGCGTTACCAAATCGGTTTTGGTAAGAACAATTACTTGGGGTTTATCACTTTTTAATTCGTTAACTATAATTTGATAATCACGAACTACATCAGTTGACTCACAAGAAATACAATGAAAAAGCATGCTGACTTTTTCAATATGCTTGAGAAATTTGATACCCAAGCCCTTTCCCTGAGATGCTCCTTCGATTAGTCCTGGAATATCGGCAATTATCTGGCCATCTAGGACTCCCAAATTTGGTTCGAGAGTCGTAAATGGATAAGCTCCGACTACAGCATTGGAATTGGTCAGAGCATTGAGAAGGCTGCTCTTGCCGGCGTTGGGTAAACCAATAAAACCATATTTGGCAATTAATTTGAGAATAATCTGAGCATCAATTGATTCTCCCGGCAATCCAGATTGGGCGCGAAAGTTTCCACCCTTGCCCCCCAGTCCGCCTTTGCAAATCAATTTTTCTACACCTATAGTGTCGAATTCTATATCATTAATTGAACTTCCGACGGGAACAGTCAAGTATAAATTTGTGCCGCTTTTTCCAGTGGCATCATTGTCTCCACCACGAGTGCCATCTCCTGCTTTGACTTCTCTGATGCCTACATATTGATTGAGAGCAGACAAATCTGAGGTAGCTGTGGCATAGACGTCTCCACCTCTCCCTCCATCACCAGCAATATGAGCGGTCCTAAGTCCCTTGATCGGGGCATATTTCCCTGCTCCCCCGTGCCCAGCTGTAATCTTTATCCTTATTTCATCTACTAACATAGTAGTCATTATATCTTTTTGGTACAAACATAGTATGAAAATGTATTGTCATTGCTGA
>CAYIGO010000079.1:0-2978 GCA_964362965.1 uncultured Gammaproteobacteria bacterium
GCATATATGTACATAAAGAATCACATGAGGTAAAATAGTCTCGCTATGGCAATGTTAGGAGTACAAGATCTGAGAAATGGAATGACGTTTTTGATGGATGGGGCTTTGTATATGACTCTCAAATACGAGCATATCAAGATGGGCAGGGGATCAGCCACCATCAAAATCAATGCCAAGAATATGATATCTGGGGCAACCACAGATAAGAGTTTTGTCAATTCTGCCAAAGTGGAAGAAGCCAATACATCTAGACGCCCAATGCAATTTCTTTACAAAGATGGTCAAAGCTTTGTCTTTATGGATCCAAAATCATTTGAACAGGTCGAGATTTCAAAGACTGTTGCTGCTGAGAATGGCGTATATTTAAAAGAAAATATTTTGGTCAATATTTTATTTTGGGAAGATCGGGCACTCTGGATCGAGCTTCCTCCCAAGATGGAATTTACTGTCGCCGAAACAGACCCTGGGATCAAGGGAAACTCTGCTGCCAATATGTACAAATCAGCAGTCTTGGACAACGGTATGACTGTTCGGGTGCCTTTATTTATAAATGAAGGAGAGAAAATTATGGTTGACACAAGGGATGGAAGCTACGCAGAAAGAGTTAAGTAAAAATAATAAACAGAGCTCCCAAAGAAACAATAATCTGAGCGAGGACACCCCACAAGGCAGGCACGTTCCATTGATGCGCCCTTTGGAAATCAATGAGCTGTTCCATCCATTTAATTTTCTTTTTGAAAAAATAGTAGGGGATTTCAAGGACATCGGGAAGGACCGATAACAAGCAACAAGCCATGATAACTAAGAATTGAGATAGAGATTGAGATTTGAGGAAGGCTATTGATGACCCCAAAACTAAAGCGCCGCCTGAATCGGCGGCGAGTATTAGAAGTGATTTCTTGGTAATTGAGCCATATTTTTTGATTTCCGTGTTGATGTGTGGATTCCAATGGGGGAGATAATCTGTGGCGAAGTGTGAAAGAAGTGCCAACGGCAGAGAAAGTATTGGATTGGCAACAGTTACTCCAATGGCTGCACCGACGAGGGAGTGAGGTAACTCTAACATTGTGGTATTATTTTAGCATGATCTGGCAAACGACTGCAATTTTGGCTCTGGGATTTCTCTGGACTACCTATGTAGCTTGGAAAAATTTGAAAAATGATTATGACGAAGAAGAAATATTGACCTTTATGAGTTTGCTTGGACTGGTAGGTCTAATAGTTGGGTATGCACTCTTGTTACGCGAATGGGGGGTAATGTTCCCGGCTCTAATATTCTTAATTTGGTGGTCCAAAAAGCATCGCTGGAATATTGGTGAATGGCTCGACGTTCTGGTCCCATGTGGTCTGTTGGTTGGAGCTCTTACCATACCTTTGTGGCCACTCGTAATAATCTACATTGGAGTGATGTTGCTCAAGCGTTTCTACAGACAATTTACCTGGTACAAGAGCGGGAAGCCGGGGTTGGTGGGGCTGGTGGGATTGGCCGGCTGGAGTGTGGTACGGATAATTATTGCTTTTATTAGTCCCACGGGCGTATACTTGGGCAGCGTAACTCTCGACCAATGGATAGGAGTCTGGATGTTTTCCATTTGTCTAGTTGCAATTTATTTGCTTTCGGGTTATAAATTCGTATGGCCACAAAGAAAAGTACAAAACCAGTAACCTATCCCAAAGAAGTCTTGGAACCGGTCAAGAATCACCTCGATCAAGAGCTAAATAAACTTGAGAAACGCAAAGCCGAGCTGGAAGTAGAAGATCCTTTTTCCGACCGGTCAAGAATTGATGACAATGCTGCTGTAGATACTGATGCTGCTGAACAAACTGGTCATATGAGAGTATCCGCGCTTAAGCAAACGATTGATCGGAGTATAATTCAAGTTCGAAAAGCCATGTCTCGGATTAAAATTGGTAAATATGGACTCTGTGAACGCTGTGCTAAATTTATCGATACTGACCGCCTGATGATTCTGCCTGAGAGTACACTTTGTGTAGTTTGTGAAAAGCTCAAGGAGAAATGACAATAATATTCGAGGATGAGGCAATTTGTGTAATAGATAAGCCTTATGGAGTGATTGTAAATAATGCCAATACTGTTAAGTCTGAAACAATACAATCTTGGTTTACTTCTAAATACAATATTATTTCTGGAAATTCAGAATTTGCGCAAAAAGGGGGGATAGTACATAGACTCGATAAAGACACCAGTGGAGTGATGGTGCTGGCAAAGACAGAAGAAGCATATGAAAAATTAAAGATTCAATTTCTCGAGCGAACCACCAAAAAAACTTATTGGGCTCTTGTTCATGGAAAGATGCCAGAGTCATCTGGAATTATTTCAGCCCCGATTGACCGTCATCCCAAAGATTCTCGCAAATTTGCAGTATCCACAAATTTATCCCGTACAGCAATCACAGAGTGGAAAGTTTTGAAAGAATTTCCAGAATATTCGTTACTCGAACTATCACCCCATACAGGGAGAACTCACCAATTGCGTGTCCACATGCAGCACCTCCATCATCCAATAGTTTCTGACCCAATCTATGGCTTCCAAAAAAGTCTAAATGAAGATCTCAAAATTTGCCCTCGTCTCTTTCTCCACGCTAAAACTCTAACTTTTGTTCATCCGATTTCAAATAACGAACTTACCTTCGAATCAAATCTTCCAGAAGGACTTAATAAACTTGTTTAAACCCACTCACCCTTAGCTTGATTACAAGGCATTCCAGAGGGAGGTAATCCACACATTCCATTCGATAATCGTTTTCCGCAAGCTACAATTACTCTTAAATATAGTGAAGGAACGTTATTTGTACCACGTTCAGAAACAGTAATTATTGAATGCAAAGTGGCGAGAACAGGAGGCCCAATTCCCTCTGCTCCATCACATTGAATATATTCAGTATTGTTGGAATGTACTTTTAACTCTGTCAACATGTCTGGAGTATACTACTACTTCTTCTTCTTGTCAAGATAAT
>CAYIGO010000080.1:0-2970 GCA_964362965.1 uncultured Gammaproteobacteria bacterium
TTACGACTGAATTGGCCAAAAAGATTACAGAAATAGTCCAAAAAAATGAAGTAGACTATGTCAGAATTCCCCGTAAGAATTTGATTTTTGGCAAGTGGATAAAAAGTGATCATTGGTGGCCAGATTATGTTTATAGGCTTTTCAAAAAAGATGCCTTGACTTGGGACAATGCCATTCACAGTGTGCCGTTTACCCGTGGTAAAGGCCTGGATTTAGCACCTGAGGAGAAATTATCTATAATTCACCATCACTACAATTCGATATTCGAGTACGTAGACAAGATAAATAGATATACCGATCATCAGAAAAGCGTTGTTTTAGAAAAAGGCTATAGATTCATGACCTCGGATTTAGTAGTAAAACCTATAGAAGAATTTATCAGACAATATTTTGCCAGGCACGGATACCGTGATGGAATACACGGACTGGCTTTGAGCCTCTTACAGGCTTTTTCGGAATTAGTTTTGTATCTCAAGCTTTGGCAAGATGGTGGATTTTTGCCAGAAAAAATAGCACCCAAATCGATTGACAAAATGATAAATGACAAAATGATTGAATATCGTTGGTGGCAATATCAAGCAAAAATTGATGAGTCAAATATATTTGGAAAACTTTGGTACAAATTAGCCAGAAAATTAGGCGTATGAAAGTATTGACTGTTGTTCTCAACTTTAATAGCCAAAAGTATATAGGTGAATGTTTAGATAGTTTAATAAAGACAAAAACAGAGATTCTTCTAGTCGAAGGTGGATCGACAGACAATTCAGTCGAATATCTAAAAACTAATTATAGCGAATTGAAACTAATTTCAACTAATAAGAATCTTGGTTATGCCGGTGGAAATAATGTAGGTTTAAAATATGCCTTGGAACATAAATACGATTTCGTCTGGATTGTTAATCCTGACATCGTAGTCGATTCAAAAGCTTTGGACGAGGCTATGAAAGTAATTACAAAAGATGATAGGACTGCCGTAGTGGCTTCAAAAGTCTATTTTGCACCGGGCTTCGAGTTTCACAAAAATCGGTATAGCAAAAAAGAATTGGGTAAGGTGATCTGGTATGCAGGGGGAGATAATGACTGGAAAAATGTCTTTGCTACACATTATGGGATGAATGAAGTAGATAAAGGTCAATTTGATAAAGAGCGGGAGGTAGGACATGCTACCGGATCGTCAATGCTGATTAGATGTGAGACTCTAAAAGTTACTGGGATTATAGATGAAAAATATTTTTTGTATTATGAAGAGAATGATTTGTGTCAGCGAATTAGAAAGGCGGGTTTCAAATTGATGTATGCTCCCAGAAGTGTCGTCTGGCACAAAGTTGGGCAAGCCGCAGGCATTGGATCGCCATTGGCGGATTATTATATTGCCCGTAATCGAATGTATTTTGGCATGCGTTGGGCACCATTTAAAACAAAACTTTCATTAATCAAAGAGTCGCTAAAATTATTATTTTTTGGGAGGACTTGGCAGAAAATCGGAATTAGAGACTTTTATTTGAGAAAATTTGGAAAAGGTTCATATGCTTAGTGCAATAGTCATCACTTTGAATGAAGAAACAATGATAGGAGATTGTCTAATCTCACTGAAATTAGCAGATGAAATAATTGTCGTAGATACTGGTAATTCAGACAGGACAAATATCATTTCCAAGGTTCACAAAGCAAAAATAGTTAAGTCTCAGCCTGGCTCAGGGTATAATAACTTTAGAAACGATGGCTTAAAGTCTGCTAAGGGTGATTGGATATTGTATGTAGATGCTGACGAACGGGTAACTCCATTACTCGCCCACGAAATCGAACATATAATTAGTTCTAATAGTCCTTTTTCAGCTTACAAAATTCCCAGACGTAATTTTTATTTGGGAAAAGAAATGAAATTTGGTGGTTGGGGAAACGACAAAGTTGTAAGACTTTATAAAAAAGAAAAATTACAGGGATATGAACAGGCTTTGCATGAACAACCAGTGGTAGACGGAGAGATCGGAGATTTGGAAAATTCATTGGTGCATTTTTCCCACCGCGATTTGGAATCCATGTTGGACAAGACATTATTATTTACTGGTTACGAATCAGATCTTAGGCTAAAGTCAAATCATCCGCCAGTAGTATCTTGGAGATTGTGTAGAGTAATGTTGACTGAGTTTTGGCTCAGATTTATTAGATTGCAGGCTTGGAGAGACGGAGTAGAGGGTATAGTCGACGGAATGTTTCAGGTATTTAATATGTTTATTATTTATGCCAGATTATGGGAAGCACAAATCGCAAAGCACTAATTTATGATCCATATTGGGATTCTCTGGGAGGTGGGGAGAAATATATGGCAACGATTGCCAAAATATTGTCGGATTACGGACTGTCTGTAGATATCTATTGGCCCCAAAACATTAGTGTCTCAATTTTTGACCGATTCGGTCTAGATTTATCAAAAATTAATTTTGTGCCGAGTTATTCGACACGAGATTATGATTTAATTTTTTGGAATTCCGATGGAAGTCTGCCGTTATCCCTTGCCAAAAAGACTTTTATCACTATGCAATTTCCACACCATGGAGTATCGGGACATAATCTGAAAAATCTCATCAAATCAAAATTCTATACATTTCTAGCCAATTCAAAGTTTACAAAATCGGTTATCGACCGAGAATATTGGGTAAAAAGCCAAGTCTTATATCCACCCATCAGAACAAATGATTTTAAGATTGGCCCAAAATTTAATCAAATATTATACGTTGCTAGATTTTCAAATCTCGCCCAAGCAAAAGGACACGAGACTCTAATTACTAGCTTTAAAAATATATCCAAACAAATCCCTGACTGGAAGTTAATTCTGGCTGGCAATACCAATATCGGGACTACAGATGAGAGTTTTTCTCGGTTGAAAGATTTGGCTGAGGGCTTGCCGATAGAATTTGTAATTAATCCCGACCTTACCGACCTAAAGAAACTTTATTCCCGGGCTAGTAT
>CAYIGO010000081.1:0-2910 GCA_964362965.1 uncultured Gammaproteobacteria bacterium
TCAGAAATTTCTGTCTTTGAAAACAATCCTGGCAATTGATCAAAAATCTTTTCATTAAAACTTTTTTGGGCCCCAATACGATTATCTGGATCATCTACAAAATAAGAGTCGAGATTGATTTGTTTTAGCAACGGATGTACAAACTTGAGTCGGTATTTTGTCGATCTCGCTATACCTTCAACTTCAATTTGGGAACTTTTGACTAGTTCTTGTAAATCCCGTGCCAAAGTAGCCTTGGAAACACGATAAAGAGACGCCAGTGCACTGGCTATTTGTTCGCTCGTTGCAGACTCAACTGAACCTAAGTACATAATTATTCTGTCTTTTCTCTGACTATTTATCGTCTCATTCATATGATTTATCGTCTCATATTGAGACGCAAAATGCAAGAGGAGCTTGACACGATGATAGAAAGTGTATATAATGTGCAGTATATGGAATCGTATAATTTAGCTCAAATTACTCAAACACTACTTACCTCTTCCATTCCCGTCTTCTCCAGTTCGTCTTTGGCAAATCTATTGAAAATAAATAAGGAGAGATCTGTTTATTTAATTATTTCCAGATTGTTAAAAAACAATGTCTTAGAAAAAATGGGGAGAGATTGCTATATATTAGCCAAAAATCCTGCTCACCAATATTTGGTGGCAAATTATCATTTGACCCCGTCATACATTTCTTTTGAATCAGCCTTGTCTTATTATGGAATTCTTTCACAATTTCCTACGGAAGTAACCAGTGCCACATCTCAAAAAACTACAAAATACAATCTTGATAACCAAATGTATTCGTATGCTCATCTAAAAAAGGATCTTTTTTGGGGATATGACAAAAGGGATGACGGCTTTTTGATAGCCAGTCCTGAAAAAGCGGTATTGGATCAGGCTTATTTAGCATCAAAAGGCTTGAAATCATTCCCCAAAGATGAACTCGATTGGTCTCTGGTTGACCGGAAAAAGCTAGCTGAATATGCTAAATTATATCCCAAACTACCAATATGATTACCCTAGCTCAACTAAAGCCATTTGCAAAAAAATATAATACCAACGACGCGACTGTCTTTCGCGAACATTTGCAATTTCTCTTTTTGAGCCGACTTTACATGTACTCCAAAACCCAGCAAATAATATTCAAGGGTGGAACGGCAATACATTTGATTTTTCAAGCTCCTAGGTTCTCTGAAGATCTAGATTTTACCGTAGTTATGCCGGAAACAGAATTTCTGGATGTATTGACCAAAACTTTTTCTATGCTTGAAAATGAAGGCCAAATTGGCTTTAAAGAGCGAAAAACTCTGACCGGAAGAAGATTTCTTCTTTCGGCTACACTCCCAGACTCTCCTCTCAAGTCTTTTATAAATTTGGACTTTTCTTTTAGAGAAAAAGTGTTTGAGATAGAGAATTTCTTCTTGAAACCTGAATATCCGGTGATATTCAAATCTGAAGTTTCCCATATGTCCCGTGACGAAATTGTCTCAGAAAAAATTAGAGCTATACTTCACCGCCAGAAAGGCCGGGACATTTATGATTTGTGGTACTTACTGGCAAACAATGCAAAATTAAATTTAAAACTAATTGCCGAGAAATTTAAATATCACCATGAAATTTATAATCCAGCTGAATTAATAAATAGAATTGAAATTTTTCCAAGATTGGATTTTATAAAAGATCTTTTGCCTTTTGTCCAATTTAAAGAACGTGATAAGCTAGATGAGCTCTTTACATACATCATTGCATTTCTCAAACATTCTTTGATATAATACCGTTATTACCTAAGACCGCAGGTGGTGAGCGAAGTCGAACCACAAATCCTGCGCAGGCAAATATGATAAAGAAAACAATAAATCCCCAAAAAGCTTCCCGTGTGGCCGTAATTTCTGAGATGATCTCCAAAGCCAAGTCTATTGCTGTCGTGGACTATACCAAGATGACCCCAAATCAGGCTACTGAGCTTCGAAAATCTGTCAAGGCTGTCGGTGGTGAAATAAAAGTCGAGAAAAACACTCTATTTAAAATTGCTCTGGGCAAAGATGTGGATACTAGTGGACTCTCCGCTTTTGTCTTCTCATATACCGATGAAATTTCAGCTCCTAAAGTGATTGCAGATTTTATAAAGAAAAATAATATTTTAACTTTCAAAATGGGTATTATGGGTGATAGAATAATGACACAAAGTGAGGTAGTCTCACTAGCTCAGACACCATCAAAAGAAGTCTCCTTGGGAAAGCTGCTTTATTTGTTGAATTTCAATATTAGTAAACTTGCTCGCACATTGGATGCGATTGCTAAGAGGGGGTGATTTCGATGTCAGACAAATTAAATAAAATTGTAGAACAAGTCGCTGAACTATCCGTCATGGAAGTAGCTGATTTGGTAAAAGAACTTGAAGAAAAGTTTGGAGTAACAGCTTCGCAGGCCGTAGCCGTCCCGCTAAGCGGGACTACTGAAGAGCCAAAAGAACAGCAAACTTCTTTTGATGTAATCCTTACTGCTACTGGAGCAAACAAAATAGGTGTCATTAAGGCCTTGCGCGAAATCAATCCAAATCTAGGCCTTAAAGAAGCCAAAGATATGTCCGAAAAAGCCGGAGCGGAAGTTCTGATGGGCGTCAAAAAAGAAGCAGCTGAAGAAGCTAAAGCCAAGCTCGTTGCCGCTGGGGCAAGTGTGGAATTAAAGTAGAATTTACCTCTCCCCAACCCCTCTCCTAAGCTTAGGAGAGGGAAGGCGTCAGCCAGGGAGAGGTATTTCGTCCTTGACTATATGTAATAACTTATTCATAATATATTTTAGGATAATCTAAAGTTGATAAAACCTGATAATCCTGCCTCAAATGTCTGACACTCTGCTCAATATTTCTCAAGCAGCCAAAAAGCTGGGAGTTGCGGCGATTACACTACGCCTCTGGGAGCGT
>CAYIGO010000082.1:0-2902 GCA_964362965.1 uncultured Gammaproteobacteria bacterium
ATTTCGGGTACGGGGTACAGAGCAAATACGACTGGTTCGGAATTAAATTTGTCTTTAGGTTTCTCACACCCCGTGGTTGTCAAAGCTCCAGTTGGCATTAAATTTGAAGTTTTGGAAAACAAAATAAAAGTAACGGGCATCGATAAACATTTGGTAGGTCAAGTCGCGTCCGAGATTCGCGCACTGAGGCCTGCCGATCCGTACAAAGGTAAGGGGTTTAGATATGAAGGTGAAGTTATTGTCTTGAAGCCCGGTAAGGCTGCCAAAGCGGGAGCTACCGCAGCCAAATAAATATGATTAAAGTATACAAATCAACCCAAGAGCGAAGGCAAATTGCCGTTCGCGCCAAAATTCGCAAGAATTCCACTTTGCCAAGATTGTCTGTGCATAGATCACTCAAGTTTATTTATGCCCAAGTAATTGATGATAAATCTGGTAATACTCTGGCTTATGCCAAAGGCCTGGATCCAGTCGAAGTTGGCCAAAAGATTGCCAAGCTGTCACTTGATGCTAAAATCAAGCAAGTAGTATTTGACAGGGGACCCTACAAGTATCATGGCAGAATAAAGAAGTTAGCTGATAGTGCCCGGGAATCCGGACTAAAATTATGATGGACAGATATCCAGCCGAAGTCAAAGAATTTGAAGAAAAAGTAGTTCAAATAAACCGTATTAGTAAAAAAACTAAAGGCGGAAATCATATGCGTTTTGCAGCACTTGTAGTGACCGGTGATCGCAAAGGCCGGGTGGGAGTGGGTCTTGCTAAAGCAGCAGATGTCCAATCGGCTGTCGCCAAAGCTACAAGAGGGGCCAAAAAAGCCTTGTTTACGATCAATTTACATGGAACAACGATTCCTCACGAAGTCAATTGTCACTTGGGTGCAGCCCACGTCTTACTTAAGCCTGCTCCAGCGGGCACCGGGGTCAAGGCAGGGGGAGCAGTCCGCGCTGTCGTCGAATCGGCAGGTATCAAAGACGTCGTGGGTAAAATCTTAGGAACAGCCAACAAAATTTCCAATGTTTATGCTACCATGAAAGCCCTTAAATCATTAAAACAAAGAAATCAAACAGTATGAAACTCACGACTAAAAAAATGAAAATTGTAGGACGCGGTCGTGGCTCTGGTAAAGGTGGTCATACTACCGGTCGTGGTCACAAAGGCCAGCTAGCTCGTGAACGCGTGCATATTTTGTTTCAAGGAACCAAAACCAAGAAATCCCTGATCAAGAGATTACCCTTTATGCGCGGTGGCAGCAAAAACAAATCAGCTCAGACCAAGCCAGTAGTATTATCACTTGAAACATTCCTCAAATGGCCAAAGTCAATTGCAGTGACCATTAAAAATCTCATTGAACGAAAAATTGTCCGCGCTAATACCAAATCAGTAAAAATATTGGGTACTGCCAAGCTTGAACACGAACTCGATGTCAAAGTTCCAGTCTCTGCTTCCGCCAAAAAGGCCATTGAAAAAGCCGGGGGAAAGACTGAAAATGAATAGGTGATAGCTGACTTGCTAGCAATAATATTCTCGTTTTTTATTTCTTTCAATCCTGTTCCTTCTGGATTTTACCGTGTTGTAAGCGTGTCGGATGGGGATACAATTAAAGTTATGATGGACAAAAAGATTGAGACAATTAGATTAATTGGTGTGGATACACCGGAAACGGTCGATCCGAGAAGGCCAGTCCAATGCTATGGGCTAGAGGCCTCAAATTTTACCAAGAAAACCTTGGCCAATGCCAATATAAAACTGGAATCAGACTTTATTGCCGGTGACCGTGATAAATACAAACGGCTTTTGCGCTATGTTTTCTTAGAAGACGGGCAAAATTTTAATCAGGTCTTGATAGAAGATGGCTATGGACATGAATATACCTACCAAAGCCAGCCTTACAAATATCAGGAAGCCTTCAAAAGATCTGAGCAATTTGCCCGCGAGAATTCTAGGGGTTTATGGGCTCCCGATGCTTGTGTTAAAATGAACTAATGCAAAAGGCTTGGGAAGTAATAAGACAAATATGGACAGCACGCGATATCCGCAATAAATTGCTTTTGACCTGTGCCATGCTCTTTGTCTACCGCATGCTTGCTCATATTCCGGTCGCCGGAATTGACAGAGTTGCTTTGGCCAATCTGTTTTCAGGTAGTCAGCTCCTAGGCCTTTTGGATATTTTTTCAGGTGGCACTCTTGCCAATTTTTCTTTAATTGCACTCGGCCTTGGACCTTACATTAATGCTTCGATTATTGTCCAGCTTTTGACTGTCATCTTTCCAAAGCTCGAGGAATTGTCCAAAGAGGGCGAATATGGGCGGGAAATGATCAATCAATATACCAGACTTTTGACGATTCCAATTGCTATATTGCAGGGCTTTGGAATGTATTTATTGTTAAAAGGTCAAGGGGTTATCGGTAATCTAAATCCAGTCTTACTTTTGGCCTTTATCGTGACTATGACGGCAGGCACGATGGTGGCTGTCTGGATAGGTGAGTTGATAACTGAATACGGAGTGGGCAATGGAATTTCACTTTTAATCTTTGCTGGAATAGTGGGACGGCTACCCGTGACCCTCGGTCAGACGTTTGTGACATATGAGACACTCAATCCTCTAAATATTATAGTCTTTGTGGTAGCTGGTTTGGTCCTTATTGCCGCTGTCGTCTTTATGAATGAAGCGTCTCGGAATATTACAGTCCACTATGCCAGGCGAGTCAAAGCAGGCCAGTCCGGTGGCAGTCAAGTTACCCATATTCCTCTTCGTCTAAATCAAGCTGGAGTCATCCCTATTATTTTTGCCATTTCATTGGTCTTATTGCCTTCCCTTGCGGCTCAGCTATTGGAAAAAGTCGGCAATCCCCAAGTGGTCTTAGTTGCCCGAAACGTAGCTGCTTTTATGGATCCCAA
>CAYIGO010000083.1:0-2889 GCA_964362965.1 uncultured Gammaproteobacteria bacterium
TCATTTGTCCACTCACCACCAAACGGGGAATTAATATGCACTTCCAATTTACCATCATTAAATCTAGTACCCAAGACCGGTTTGTTGTCGATTAGATTGCATAAAGACCCATCGGGATTTTTGCAGATTACTGGGAGCGTATCATCACACTGATTTGCATTTTTTCGAACATTAATCTGTTCACTACATCCACCGCCTGTATTGTCTGCTATAAATCCTCCACAGGCGCCACAAAAGGCCCCTCGGTATTGTTGCTGTTCTTTGGCTATTTTTTCAAAATCCATGACGAGGGGTTTACCATCAGACCCGACTAAATTTAATTTTGCAGAAGTTGTAATGTTTAATCCATTTGTCTTTGCTGCCGAAACCTTAGCAAGTTTTGTCTTTAATTTTGCTGGATCCTTAAGATCAGAATCCTCCAGTACTAATCCATAACGTAAGGCATAGAATTGAGCGGAGGTTCCGATAAGGGTTTTATCTGAAATTGTTTGACTATCATCACATGGAACCCAACCCAAAAAACCTCCTCCATTGTCATTCATTTTACAAATTGATGTAGCGCCACCAGATTCAGTTTTATCGCCTGGTGTCACTCCAATTGCATTTTTGCCCTCTTTTGTTAATTGTTCTCGGGTTTTGGTAACCAAATCAGCGTTAAGATTTGCTAGAGCAGTTTGGGCCTCTGGGACTGTCTGGTAGAGTAGGGCGTATTCGGTTAGCATTTTGTTTCGTACATCAAGATTGTTTTCGCGCATTGCATCTGCCACTTTGGCTTGATACTCCACCACCGCCATTTTTTGCTGAATAGTTACTTCTACTGCTCTCTGGCCCGCAGTTTCAGCTGCAATTTCAGCAGTGGTTTTGTCTCCAGGTTTTTTGACGTAATTTGGATCGTCAATAATCTTGTAAGTATCATCTGCTTGTTTTTCCAATTTTTTCCCATCTTGTTTTAAAACTTGGTCTTGAGCTTGTTGCTGACGTACTTTAACCTCATGAGCTATTTGTTCTGGAGAAAGATTCAAAAAGCTCTGGGAAGGTTTGCCATCCACTTCTTTGTATTGAAATAAGCCATTTCCTTGTCCATCACATTTGTTTGGTCCTTTCCAGGAACCATTATCGCAAGTATAAAAACAGCCATTACCAGAGTTTCTGTGTTCAGACCCGTTATCTGCCCAGCCATCACATTGTCCAACTCCCTTGGCAATTTCAATTTTTGTTTGATTATCTCCTGCGGCTCCAATGGCTGTTTTGACGTCGTAAACTTTACTTTCAATTTTTATCATTGCATCTTCTGCTAGTTTTTTGGCTGCCGCTTCACTTACGGCTCTGCTTCTTGCTTCTGCCTCAGCTCTCGCGATTTCTGCGTCTCGATCAGCTGGACCGTTGTCAGCATAATTTTCAGTATCATGGTGATAGCTGGGGTTGGGGTCGCCACCGGCATAACAGCCGTGTGTACAGGCACCTTCCTCGGTATACTGATCACAGACACCGTCACCACCGTCGTAACCGCCACAGCGATGATTAGCTTTTACAAGTGACAGAGTGACAGAGTGACAAAGAAGTAGAGTGATTAGAATGGGCAGGAATTTGCGCATATTAGAACTTGAGTGTTAGGGCCACGGCAGTGGGGAAGTTAACAGTTAACGATTCGTCGTACGAAAATAGCAAATCTTTGTATGTCCGTAAATCCTCATCGTCCACAAACACGCTATATCCTACAAGTTTGTCTTGTTCGCTCACAAAATCCACGAGACCAACAGCTCTGTAAGAACCCAATTCTTTGTTTAGCCAGAGTCTAATGAGTTTTGAATACGGCAAATTTTCGATTCTGGTAAAGACAAAAGTTTTCTTGAGTTTTTCATCGTATTTGAGGAAGGCCACGCCTTTTAAGTTAAATTCCGGAATATCAATATTTTGAATTTCGGACGAATCGTTATAGAGTGCCAAAAGGTTGTGAAAGAGTTTTTTGGTCTGGTAGGCATTGGGATCTGTCTGAAATTCGGTAGCTGTGGGTTGGGGAGTAAGTGACAATTGTTTTTTCAGGTTGTCGAAGTTTGATGTAAATCCTGTCCAAGCTTTGGTAAATATATCTTGCTTTTGATTGACCAAAGTGAGTCCAACCACCAATCCAATGACCAACACCAGAGAACTAATAACTTTTAATTTAGAAGGCATTATTAATAATTATCTGTCGCGCGCGGCCTCAATGCAAGTAGCAAAACTAAACTGTTAAACTGCTCAACTGGTTAACTTCACGGCTGGACTCATTGTGGATTTTAGTATCACTTTTTTGATTCTTCCGGCTGGCAAGACTGCCATGACAGCTGATATATTCTGAGCCAATTGATCATCTTTCATGTCCATCTTACCAACGACCAAATGGATTGCAGGTCCGTCTTTGTCGGTTTTGAGTTTCATAGTGGTGTCCGAGGAAAGCCTCTTGATTGCCAGATCGACATTTTCAGTCACAGTTCCATTTTTGGGATTAGGCATCAAGCCTTTGGGACCTAAGACCTTGGCATATTTGACGAGTTTGCCCATCTGAGCTGGAGTGGCCACCAAGATGTCAAAATCAAATTTGCCGGATTCTATACTTGCAATTACTTCGTCTGAGACTTCAACAATTCTTTTGGCTTTACCAGGCAATTTGTGTGGTAGTTCGATATCTTTTGACCAGTTTCTGTCCATCAAGGTAATGTGCATTTCAACACTGCCTCCAAACTTGGCAAGCGATGTCTTTCTAATTAGATTGATACCCTCAGATATAGAATGACCTATGACTACAGGAACCAACTTTTTCATTTCTAAATATCTTTTGGATCTTATTTTTGGAGCCTTGATCTTTTTTTCAGCTTTTACTTCTGTGTCCTGTAGCGGAAGCGTGCTGTC
>CAYIGO010000084.1:0-2863 GCA_964362965.1 uncultured Gammaproteobacteria bacterium
ATGTCAATGGCATTGAAAATTATTCCAGATATTTTGACGGGCGAAAACCCGGAGATGCGCCATTTTCTTTACTGGATTACTTTCCTAAGGACTATTTGACAATAATTGACGAATCGCATATTTCAGTTCCGCAAATACGTGGGATGTACAATGGTGACAGGTCCAGAAAGCAAACCCTGATTGATTATGGATTTCGGTTGCCATCGGCTCTAGACAATAGACCTCTAAAATTTGATGAGTTTATGAGAAGAGTTGGTCAGACTGTCTATGTATCAGCGACCCCAAATGAATGGGAGATTTCAATGTCAGAGAATATTGTGATAGAGCAGCTTGTCAGACCTACAGGTCTTATCGATCCATTAGTTGAAATCCATCCTACTACTGGGCAAATTGAGAATTTGATTGAGAAAATTATTGATAGAACTTCAAAACATCAGAGAGTATTGGTCACGACCATGACCAAAAGAATGGCAGAAGATCTAGCCAATTATTTGGATGAGCAAAAGATAAAAGTCCATTATTTACATTCGGATCTAGATACTTTGGAACGCCTGGACATTTTGGATGACTTGAGGGGCGGGAAGTATGACGTGATAGTGGGAATAAATTTACTGCGTGAGGGGCTAGATCTTCCTGAAGTCTCAATGGTTGCGATATTGGATGCTGACAAAGAGGGATTTTTGAGGTCTCGGACTAGTCTCATTCAGACTATGGGCAGAGCTGCCCGTCACGTCGATGGTGCAGTTGTTATGTATGCAGACAAGATTACCGATTCTATGAAAAATGCTATAGACGAAGTCACCCGCAGACGCAATATTCAGCTGGAATATAATATAAAAAATAATATTACTCCCCAATCGATTACCAAAGCCATTAGGGAAAGGATTGTTGAGAAAGAAGAAGAAAATATAATAGCTCTGGATCCAAAGCAAATCTTAAAATCCAGGAATATTTTAGATGCTTCTGACGTTGATATGACCAAGGTCAATCAACTTGTTCCAGAGGACAGGACAAAGCTTGTAAAACTCATGACCAAGCAGATGAATACTGCTGCCAAATCCCTCGAATTCGAGCTAGCTGCTAAGATTAGGGATAGAATTAAAGAAATTCAAACACTATGAATGACAAGATAATTATCAAAGGAGCCAGGGAGCATAATCTAAAAAATGTGGATCTGGAGATACCAAAAAATAAGTTGGTTGTGTTTACTGGACTTTCGGGAAGTGGCAAGTCTTCCATGGCCTTTGACACTATTTATGCCGAAGGGCAGAGAAGATATGTCGAATCATTGAGTTCATATGCCCGGCAATTCTTGGGGATTATGGACAAGCCAGATGTCGATCAGATAGTCGGGCTATCACCGGCTATCTCAATAGATCAAAAATCAACGAGTCACAATCCCAGATCGACTGTTGGTACAGTCACCGAAATATATGATTACTTGAGGTTGTTATTTGCTAGAATTGGACATCCTCACTGTCCAAACTGTGGTCATGAAATAGCACATTTATCACCCCAACAAATTGTCGAATTAATTCAGGAGCTAGCAAGCCAGGAGTTAGGAGCTAGTAAACAGGTGAGAATATTAATATTATCGCCAGTAATTAGAGACAGAAAAGGTGAGTTTACTGATTTATTTGGAAATCTAAGACAAAAAGGCTATAGTAAGGTCAGATTAGATGGAAAAATAATTGGTCTCGATGAAGATTTGTTTATTTTAAAAAACAACAAGCACAAAGTGGATGTAGTCATCGATAAACTAATCTTTGATAAAAAAAGCGACATTAAGTCAAGATTATTTGAAGCAGTAGAAGCAGCCTTAAAGATATCAGATGGTTTGTGTATTGCAGGTGTAGTCAAAGACAAGAGTTTTGATTTTCCAGACAAGCCCAAAGACATAGAAGATCATCTTTATTCTGAAAAATTTGCCTGTCCGGTTTGCAATCTTTCACTTCCAGAAATAGAACCCAGATTGTTTTCTTTCAATTCTCCCCATGGGGCTTGTCCTACTTGTACGGGACTCGGGGTAAGGCAAAAGATCGATCCTGAGGTTGTACTCAATCCCAGATTGACAATATCCGAAGGTGGTATTCTTCCCTATGCCAATACTTTTGCTTATGACGGTTGGTTTGCCAAGAAAATATCGTCTCTTGGGATTCCCCTCAAAGTGCCAATAGGGGAATTATCAAAGAAAGAAAGAGATTTGATCTTGTATGGTGGCGAGGGATTTGAAGGTTTTATTGCTAATCTGGAAAGAAGGTACCGGGAAACTCAATCGGATTTTGTCAGAACAGAAATAGAAAAGTATATGCGAAAGGAAATCTGTCCTATATGTCATGGTCAGAGACTTAAGCCAGAAGCTTTAGGGGTGACAATAAACAACAAAAATATTGTCGATTTTGCACACGAATCAATAATCAGTGCTCTGCAAGTTTTGGGTGATGTCGGAAAATTCAGCGAAAGAGAAAAGACTATTTCCAAGCCTATACTAAAGGAAATTGGCGATAGACTGGGATTTTTGACATCAGTTGGATTAGGTTATCTGACACTCAATAGATCAGCAAACACTTTGTCTGGAGGAGAAGCTCAGCGGATCAGGCTTGCTTCACAGATAGGTTCCGGATTATCAGGAGTTTTGTATGTACTCGATGAACCTTCTATTGGTCTGCATCAGAGAGATAACCAAAAATTAATTGATACTCTAAAAAGATTGAGAGATTTGGGTAACTCAGTAATTGTGGTAGAGCATGATGCAGACATGATGAAGCAATCTGATTGGTTGGTCGATTTTGGTCCTGGAGCTGGCGAATTGGGTGGCAAAGTAATCTCGCAAGGAACACCCGCTCAAGTCATGAAAGACCCA
>CAYIGO010000085.1:0-2775 GCA_964362965.1 uncultured Gammaproteobacteria bacterium
CGCCACAAGCAGAGGCAAGGATAAATATGCCAAGACTTTCTGGTGTCGATATTCCCGATTCAAAGCGCCTTGATATTTCTCTGCGTTATCTTTATGGGATTGGACCTGTAAATGTACTAGTCCTGTTAAAGGAAGCCAAACTAGCACCGGAAAAACGAGCCCACGATCTGACTTCAGAAGAGATTTCTAGACTACAAAAAATAATCGATAATATGAAAGTCGAGGGAGACCTACGAAAAGATATATCTCAAAACATAACCAGACTCAAAGAAATTGGATCGTTTCGAGGATCTAGGCACACCAAAGGACTCCCCGCTCGTGGACAAAGGACCAGAAGTAATGCCAGAACCAAGCGTGGTAAGCGAGTAACAATCGGAGCTTTGAAAAAAGAAGTCCAAGCAAAAGTTGAAGCATCAAAGAAAGAGTCTGAAAAGAAGGAGGCAAAGAAATAATATGTCTGGAAAAGTTTATGTGCTTGCCACTTTTAACAATACTCTTTTGACAATTGCTGACGCATCAGGTAATACCATTGCTTGGGGATCAGCTGGATCATCTGGATTCAAAGGTGCCAGGCGCGCCACTCCATATGCTGCGACTGTGGCTATGGAAGCAGTGGCCCGCAAGGCTATGGCAGCGGGGGTCACTGAAGTTGAAGTCTATGTCAAGGGACCAGGCTCTGGTCGAGATGCAGCTCTTCGTGCTCTAAAAGCCGTCGGTCTAAAAATGACCCTCATTGCCGACGTCACCCCCATTCCCCACAACGGCGCTCGTCCCAAAAAACGCAGACGTGTCTAAAAACTAACTTACTACTTCTCCCTCTTCCGTTTTAACTGTTTCCTCTTTTGGAGTCTCTGTTCCTCCTGCGTCCTGTTTACTGTCGCCTGATTCCTCTTTCGGTTGCTCGTACATGGCACTTCCAATCTTTTGCATGGAGTCCATAAGATCTTTAGTCTTTGTATCGAGATCTTCTTTAGAACCAGTATCGAGAATATCGCGGACGGCTTTGATTTTGTCTTCGACTTCAGATTTTAGTTCTGGCTTGATTTTGTCTCCGCTATCTTTGATGGCTTTTTCAGCCGTAAAGATCATGGTATCAGCCTGATTGCGGGCTTCGACACGGGCTTTTTTGGCAGAATCTTCGGCTGCATATTTTTCGGCTTCTGCCTGCATTCTTTTTATTTCGTCCTCAGACAAATTGGTGCTATTGGTAATAGTAATATGTTGTTCTTTGCCAGATGCCTTATCTTTGGCAGCTACTTTTAGGATACCTGATGCATCCAGATCAAATGTCACTTCGACTTGAGGAACACCCCGAGGAGCGGGCGGAATACCATCGAGAATAAATCTGCCCAAAGTTTTATTATCAGCGGCCATCGGTCTCTCTCCTTGGAGGACGTGGATTTCGACTGATGTCTGATTGTCAGCAGCTGTCGAAAAGACCTGAGATTTGGCTGTGGGGATAGTGGTGTTTCTGGAAATCAGGGGTGTTGCGACACTGCCCAAAGTCTCAAGACCCAAGGTGAGAGGTGTGACATCAAGCAAGACCACATCTTTGACATCTCCTGTCAGAATTCCTCCTTGGATAGCTGCTCCGACTGCCACTACTTCATCGGGATTGACTCCGCGATTGGGTTCTTTGCCAAAGAATTCCTTGACGACTGATACCACCTTTGGCATTCTGGTCATTCCGCCGACCATGACCACTTCGTCAATTTTGGAAATATCTACCCCAGCATCTTTAAGACAAGCCTTGACAGGAATTATAGTCTTTTGGATCAGGTCATCGACAAGTGACTCCATCTTGGCCCTGGTCAGCTTGAGATTAAGATGCAACGGCTGACCATTGTTCTGAGTAATATATGGCTGATTGATTTCTACTTCCATGGCAGATGACAATTCTATTTTGGCTTTTTCGGCAGCATCTTTGACCCGTTGCAAAGCCTGAGCGTCTTTCTTGAGATCCAAAGCATTCTCTTTTTTGAATTCCTCGACAATCCAATTCATAATCACTTGATCAAAATCATCACCGCCAAGGTGTGTATCGCCATTTGTCGCCTTGACTTCAAAGACGCCATCACCCAATTCCAAAACTGAAATGTCAAAAGTTCCACCACCCAGATCATAAACTGCGACAGTGTGAGCATTTTTCTTATCTAGTCCATAAGCGAGGGCTGCGGCCGTGGGTTCATTGATAATGCGCTCGACTTTTAGACCTGCTATTTCACCAGCCTGTTTGGTCGCTTGGCGCTGTGAATCATCAAAATAAGCGGGGACCGTAATGACAGCCGAATCAATCTTGGTGCCCAGATAACTTTCGGCGTGAGCCTTCATGGTTATGAGAACTTGGGCTGAGATTTCTTGTGGAGTATAGACCTTACCATCCACTTCCACACAAGCCATGCCGTCTTTACCGGAGACTATTTTGTAAGGCACCATGTCTATGGTTCTTTTGACTTCAGGATCGGAAAACTTGCGACCCATAAGTCTTTTGATACTATAAATTGTATTTTTGGAATTGAGAACCATTTGACGCTTGGCCACGTCACCTACCAATTTTTTGACTGGCTCGACTATAGATGGAGTAGTGTTGCGACCAGTATCAGCTGCAACGATTACTTTTGGTGTTCCACCTTCCATCACAGCCACACAACTGTTTGTTGTTCCTAGATCAATACCGATTATTTTTGCCATTTTATTTTTTGTAAACTTTGACCTTTGCAGGTCTTAAAATAACATCTCCTATTTTATACCCTTTTGCAACGATTTCTGCAAGTG
>CAYIGO010000086.1:0-2728 GCA_964362965.1 uncultured Gammaproteobacteria bacterium
AAGACAAATTTAATTCCGAACCAGTCGTATTTGCTCTGTACCCCGTACCCGAAATCTCGAGCGTTTTGGTCCATCCACTAGTAACTCCGATCACAATATTATTTAGAAGACTACGAATAAGTCCCCACATATTTGATTCCTTTGATGTGACGACAATTTGATTATCTTCAAATTTGACTTCTACACTTGAGGGAATATTTAGTGTCAATTCACCCTTTGGTCCTGATACCTGCACCTTGTCACCTGTGACTGTGACTGTGACTGAATCCTGTATGCTGATTGGTTTTTTTCCTATCTTAGACATATTTTTACCAGACTTTACAAATAACTTCGCCTCCAACCTTTAACTTTCGAGCTTGGCTTCCTGTCATTATACCTTTAGGGGTCGATAAAATTTGAATTCCCATTCCCCCCAAGACTAATCTCAGAGACTTGAATCCCATATAGACTCTAGATCCAGGTTTACTGACACGGACAATCTCAGTGATTACTGGTGTCTTTGATTTATAAAGAAGCTCTACTGTCAAACCCTGATCATCTGAGGTAACTTTGCCTACATATTTTTCAGACGATAAAATCTTCAGGACCGCTTCTCTTAGTTTACTTTTGGGCATAGTAATACTACCCAGGCTTGCCATATAGCCATTTTTTATTCTCGAAACTAGATCTGATAATGGATCTCTTACCATGATGCTTTGGTGACTCCTGGCAACTCGCCTTTGTGGGCGTGAGCTCGGAAGCACAATCTACACAGACCAAATAACCTCAAAAATCCACGCGGACGGCCACACTCCTGACAGCGGTTGCGGTACTGAGTGGGGTATTTCAATTTTCCCAATAATTGTTTTGTGACTTTAGCTGTTGTTGCCATATTTATTTCTTAAAGGGCATTCCCATAAGTTCCAAGAGTCTCTTGGATTTCTCGGGAGACCCATTTTTGATAACAAAGGTAATTTGCAAGCCTCTTATTTTATCAATTTTTCCGTATTCTATCTCAGAGAATACAATTTGATCAGTCATTCCCAATGAATAATTGCCTGCGCCATCAAAAGCAGTCTTTGAGACACCTTGAAAATCCCGGACGCGGGGAAGAACTATACCAAATAATTTGGTCATAAAATCATAGAGTCTGGCCCCTCTCAAAGTAACAGTTAGACCAATAGGATCGTTTTCGCGCAATTTAAAATTGGCAATAGCTACCTTGGCCCTTGTAATTTTAGGTTTTTGACCAGAAATTGCCACCAATTGTGAGGATACTTTGTCAATCAATCCTTTATCGTGGGCCATTTCTTTGACTCCCATATTGATATTTATTTTGGACACCTTAGGCGCTGCCATGATATTGGTCAATCCAAATTCAGACATCAGTTTTGGTACAATTTGGTCTTTGTAAATTTGTGCTAAATTCATATATCTGTATTGCATTTGCGACAAACTCTTAACTTTTTGCCTTCGACAAACCGATAGCCAACTCGGGTGGGTTGCTTACATTTTGGACAGACAAGCGCGACTTTGGATACATCTAGTGGGCGGGAAATTGTGACAATTTCCCCCTTTCTCCCTTGGCTTGGCTTGACATGTTTCTTGTATTGATTGAGTCCTTCGATGACGACAGTATTATCCTGAGGTAGTATTTTTGCTACCACGCCTTGACGGCCGTGATCTTTTCCGACATTTACAATAATTGTATCTTTGAGTTTTATTTTCATAGTACTTCTGTCGCAAGCGACGCTATTTTGGCAAATCCCTTGTCTTTGACTTCGCGGGCAATAGGACCAAAGATCCGACTCCCTCTGGGCTCATGAGTCTTGGGATCGATAATAACTGCAGCATTGTCTTCAAATCTGATATAACTGCCATCCATGCGGTGGACCGCTCTTCGGGTTCTGACAATTACAGCTTTGACCACTTCAGAATCTTTGACGATGCCCCCATCGTGAGCTTGATCTACGACGGCTGTTACAATATCTCCAGGATAGCCATAGGTTCTCTTCCAAGCACCCATGACATGAATCAAGCGAAGCTTTTTGGCACCGCTATTGTCTGCCGGGACTAATATTGTTCTCAATTGGACCATATTATTTTGTCGGTTTTACTATTTCAATAACTTTATAAAACTTGGTTTTACTCATTGGTTTACAGGCAACAAATTTGACCATGTCGCCTGTCTTAGCTTGAGTCTGATTGTCAGCATGATACCGGGTGGTGTGGTGCATCTGCTTTAGATATTTTGGATGGGCAACTAAGCGATCTACTTCTATGACCACTGTTTGCTTCATCTTGTCTGAGACGATTTTACCGGTGTGAATTTTCATATATTTTTGTTTTGATAACAGCCAATTGCTTTCTAAGGTTAAATACTGCCCGCTTGTTGACTAGCTTGCCAGCGGCCAATTCTAACCTATTTTGGACTATTTGCGAATAGACAGCTTTCGCTTTGATCGAAAGCTCGGGGACAGACAGACCAATTAATTGTTTTTTAAAGTCTAAGGTTTTCATATTTGCTCACGGCTTACAAATTTAACATCAAAAGGCAATTTTGCTGAAGCCCTAGCTATTGCAGTCTTGGCGATTTCTGCCGTTACTCCAGCAATTTCAAAAATTATTCGGCCCGGAGTAATTACGGCTACATAATCAGTAATATCACCCTTGCCTGATCCCATGCGGACACCTAGGGCTTTTTTGGTAATAGGCTTATCGGGAAATATTCTAATCCAGACTTTACCAC
>CAYIGO010000087.1:0-2679 GCA_964362965.1 uncultured Gammaproteobacteria bacterium
TAACTTTGTTACTTGTCACTGGCATTTTATTAGTTAGCAAGCCTCCCAAAGTCAACCCTGCGTTGGACGCATTTGCCAAATGTCTATCGGAAAAGAAATTTACGATGTACGGTGCTTATTGGTGTCCGCATTGCCAAGCCCAGAAAAAACTTTTTGGTGATTCATTTCAATATGTCCCAAATGTCGAATGTACCCAACAAATCGATTTATGTCTTGAGAAAAAGATCGAAGGTTATCCGACTTGGATTGCCTCAGATGGTGCCCGTTTCTCAGGCCAACTCTCTCTGGAAAAAATCTCTGAAATCACCCAATGCTCATTAAAATAAGCTTGGTTGAGCTATAATTGGTGTTGAGGAAGGATAGGAAAAATCGAGGGGAACTTCGCGGGGGGAATTCCAGCGGTCGATATATTTGACAGATTTATGTTCCACAATATAATCATAAACATCCCGAGTCAGCTCCACATCCATTTCGCAGTATTTCTTCAAAAGCTCGAAGCTTTCTTTGTCTCCTCTGTGCCAATAGACAGTAGCATTTTCCCCAGTATCGTTTTTGGAGCGACCAAGACATCCTTTGGCAATAGAATTGAGTGAAGCAGCAAAGCCATCATTAGACTTTTTTATTTCGTCATAAATGTCAAAATGATTGAGTTTCGGAAAGTCTGGAGGGGCAAATGGAGCCAGTACCGGTATATCGAACTTGAGAGTATTAAAGCCAATTATCCGATCAGCATGACGAAAATATTGCCACATTTGATCAAACTCAGTTTCCAAAAAAGAGTACATTTTATTTTCCGGTCTAATGTACATACTGACTATTGATACACCCAAATCCTCTAGCTTTGTAATACCGCTTTCATCAAACCAATGCTTAGTTTCCAGATCAAAAAAGATTTCGAACTTCATGGAGCTTTGGCAGGATGGAGCCATTAATCATATTAGAAAATGCTTTACGTGAATCATCTTCAGCATGAATCAGAAATACTTGCTTAACCCCTTGCATAGATTGTAACCAATGTAGAAGCTTTGGTTGATCTGCATGTGCAGAAAGTGAAGAACACTTGTTGATAGTGGCATTTACCTCATATTCCACTCTTTTGATTTTTATCTTTTTGGGTAAATTTAGAAGTCTTGCACCGAGTGTATCGTGAGCCTGAAATCCGACAAATAGGAGTCGGGTAGTGGAATTGGCTATATAATTTTCCAGGTGTTTGACGATTCTGCCTCCATTGAGCATTCCAGAGCCTGCAATAATGACCTTGGCACCACTGGTTTCCCAAATCTTACGGCTTTCACTGGCATGTTGGACCAATCTTAGAGCTGGAAAATCAAATGGGTCATCACTGAGAGCGTGTGCACTTAGTTCTTTACTATACAAATTTCGGTATTTTTTGTATATTTCAGTGGCCTTAATAGCCATTGGACTATCTAGGTATACAGGGGTTTCGGGCAATACCAATCCATCGTGCTTTAAATGATCAATGAGATGTAATAGTTCCTGAGTTCTCTCGATAGAAAAAGAGGGAATCAGTAAAGTACCGTCAGTCTTTTCCACGGCGGAAATTTCGTTAGCCAAAATTTGCTTTATATCTTGAGGAGAATGAGTTCTATCACCATATGTTGCTTCCATTATTACAGTATCTGCAGACTCTAGCATTTCAGTAGGCATCAACAAATCTTCAGGATAATTACCAAGGTCACCTGAAAATACTGCTTTCTTACCGTCTATAACAACCTCAATACTCGATGATCCCATGATATGTCCAGCGTCTCTTAAGACAAGTTTAATATCTTTGATACTAAGTTCTTTATGATAAGGGACTGCTATCATGGTCTGAACAGTATATTCAGCATCGGTTTCACTATAAAGTGGTGTACGCTCTCTATTTTCCCTGGAAATTTTGGCTGTATCCAATAAGACCAGATTCGCCAGATCAATTGTGGCTTCGGTGGCATAAATAGGGCCTTTATAACCATTTTTAATTAAGATTGGTAATCTGCCTGTATGATCCAAATGGGCATGAGTTAGGACTACACCTGCTAGCTTTGAAATATCGACATCTATTGGTTCATAATTTAATTTGACCAGATCACGAGATCCCTGAAACATACCACAATCAATCAATATCTGAGTCCCAGTCTCTGAAGTAACTAAATAACACGATCCAGTCACACTTCCTGCAGCACCAAGAAATTTTATAGTTGCCATGGCAAATATATATTATATATGATATTCTAAGACTTATGAATGATACATGTCCCAAATGTAAAGCCCTACTTTCAGAAATCAGTGAAACTCCGACAGGTAAAAAGCTTCAGCGTTGTAGTAATGGTAAATGGAATGCAGAAACTCACAAGAACGAAGGTTGTGATTATGTAAAATGGATTACACCAGAGCCTCAAACCTTGGATGAGAAATGTCCAAAGTGTAGTGCCGCTTTAGTTATCCAAGTAACCCGCTTTGGTAAAAAGATGAAAAAGTGCAGTACCTCGGGATGGGATGCAACGGCCAAGAAAGCTACTGGTTGCGACTATATAGAATGGATCAATGGAACTTCTGAGCCATTGGATGAGAAATGCCCCAAGTGTGGTGAACCCCTAGTCTTGTATACGACAGCTGCTGGCAAGAAAATGAAGAAATGCAGTACAGCAGGTTGGGATCGTGAAGCCAAGAAAGCCA
>CAYIGO010000088.1:0-2636 GCA_964362965.1 uncultured Gammaproteobacteria bacterium
GGTTTCCGGACGCTACGCGTCCGTGGGGGGAGAGGTTCAATCCAAAGATTTTTTGGAGGGACAGTTTTTTGGAGGGGAGGTCGGCTACATAAATACAACACTTGCCCCACCCATCCCATGCGCGTGTTAAATCTTTTGTGATTTTTAATCACAAACTCCCTATATAAAAGGTTGGAACTTATATTGATAGGTTTAACCCTTAAACCTACTAAGATATATTGACTTTTATAGGTTTATGTACTAAACTTGCTAAATATGGTTAGTATAGACAAAAAAGTTCGTATAGGTGAAGCTGCTAAAATACTTGGTATTTCAGTTCAAACTTTACGTAATTGGGAAAAATCTGGTAAATTGCAACCCCAGCGTAGTGCTGGGAAACAACGCTATTATTTATTGAAAGATCTAAAAAGTTTTGCTTTAGATATAAAAGCTGTAGGCTTGGCATGGGCGATAAGCTCTATACCACCAGATCTCAGTAGTGATTTATATTGTGAACGCCAAGACCGATTTACAAGTCGCTTATCCAAAATGGGTTATGAGCTTCAAAATGATAAAAATATTTCTGAAGAACTTGCCTCACTTATAACTCTTGTTGTTGGTGAAATTGGTGATAATTCTTTCGCCCATAACGTAGCTAATTGGCTTGATGTACCTGGAATATTTTATTCATATGATCTTAAAAAAAGAATTATAGTTTTAGCAGACCGAGGACGTGGAGTGAAGGCTACTCTACAACAGGTTAGGCCGTCTATTTCTACTGATACAGAAGCACTTACTGTTGCCTTCAATGAAATTATTTCAGGAAGAAACCCAGAAAAAAGAGGCAATGGATTAAAAGTTGTGCGAAATGTAACTGAATCGAAAGAAATTGGGCTTCTCCTTCGCTCAGGTATTGCTCAAGTTAGCGTAGGTGTTAAAAAACCTGATACAATTATTACTAAGATGACAAAAGAAAACATTAGAGGTACATATAGTGTTATAATGTTCTAATATAAAACATATGCAAACTATTCAACTAAAAAAATTTGGAAATGTACTAGTATCTCGGCCATTAGGACTAGAGGCATTTAACGGAATTCGCCCACAACTAAATCCAGAAGTTCCTATTCAAATTGATTTTGATCAAGTTTTAACCATCACTCCTTCTTGGCTTGATGAGTTTCTTACAAATCTTGCTGACTTTAATAATGGAAAGGTGGAATTACTTCCTACAACAAACCCTTCTGTACTTGCTGCATTGCCAGTTTTAGCAACAGCCCGAAAAGACTTGGTGGCAGATATAGTAAATAGAGCTCTACAACAAATGCAAAAATAATATGCATTATTTTCTCTATGCTCGCAAAAGTACCGATGTTGAAGACAAACAAGTCCTCTCTATTGAAGCGCAACTCGCTGAATTGCGGGAGCTAGTCAAAAGAGAAAATCTTAATGTGATAGAAGAATTTGTAGAAAAACGTTCTGCTAAAGTTCCGGGCAGACCGATTTTTAATGAAATGATTGCGCGGATACAAAAAGGCGAAGCGCAAGGGATTGTGTGTTGGAAAATTGACCGCTTGTCTCGCAATCCGGTAGATAGTGGAAAAATCCAGTGGCTTTTGCAACAAGGAATAATTCAACATATTCAAACTCATTCCCAAAGCCATTATCCCAACGACAATGTTTTGATGATGTCTGTTGAATTGGGAATGGCGAATGAATATGTTAGACAACTTAGTGAAAATACTGCTCGTGGGCTTCGGCAAAAAGCGCGACGAGGAGAATTTCCTAGCTTTGCCCCGATAGGATATATCAATAATCCAAGCACAAAGAAAATAGAAGTGCATAAAGATGCAAAGGTTGTAAAGAAATTATTTGAGCTTTATGCCACTGGCAAAGTCAATCTTAAATATCTAGCCCTATTTATGGAAAAATCTGGCCTCAAATCAAGAAAAAACAATCGGTGCAATCAATCGCGTATATCAGCAATTCTTACAAATCCAATTTATTACGGACACTTCCGGCACGCAGGGGAATTATATGAGGGCAATCATAAACCGATTATTACAAAAGCACTTTTTGATAAAGCTAACACCATTTTACATTCAAGAAATCGCCGACCAGATAAAGAAATAAATTCAAGACCACTCTGTGGCTTGCTCCATTGCGGAGTTTGCAATATGAGCATCACTGGGGAGATACGGATAAAAAGACAGAGGAATGGCAATACGCATCGCTATGTGTATTATCATTGTTCTAAAAAATCTAAAAAGTTAAAATGCCCAGAGCCATGTATTCGAGAAGAAGAATTAGATCGCCAGCTTTCAGTGATACTTGGACAATACGCAATGCCCAAAGAATGGACGACAGAATTATTCTCTAGGTTAGAAAAGGAAGAAAGCAAGGCAAATGTTTCTGCAACATCCGAAGTTAATGAGTTGCGTAGAGATGTAGAAGAATTTTCCAATAACCTAAAAAGGCTAACTGATGTGTATGTGGCTCAAGATATTGATCGAGAAGAATATCTTGAGCGTCGCCGCACTCTCTTGTCCGAGAAGAAAACTTTAGAGGAGCAAATTATCAAAATCGAGCGGACACCTTCAATGTGGATCGAACCTGTCCGCGAATGGATAAAAGACGCACAAACACTGGATGAAATT
>CAYIGO010000089.1:0-2627 GCA_964362965.1 uncultured Gammaproteobacteria bacterium
CTTGCTCACAGTGGGCAACTTCGTAAATCAGGAGAACCGTTTATCAATCACCCTAGAATTGTATCTGAAACTCTTATATCTTGGGGATTGGATGACGAGGCAGTTGTGGCGGGTTTATTGCATGATACGATTGAGGACGGAGGAGCAACGAGAGATGATATAGTAACTGAGTTTGGTGAATCGGTAGCTCTTTTGGTTGATGGAGTCACTAAGATTACAAATATCAGATTAAAGGGAAGTACACAAGAACAATTCGTAGAGAATTTACAAAAAATGATATTGGTTATGGCAAAAGATTTGAGAGTGGTTTTGGTAAAACTTGCTGATCGATTACACAACATGAGGACTCTTGAATATTTAAGTCTTGAAAAACAAAAAGAGAATAGTCTAGAAACATTGGAAATATATGCTCCTCTTGCGGAAAGACTTGGAATCAGCCGCGTAAAAGGTGAACTAGAAGATCTCGCATTTAGATTTGCTTATCCCGACGAATATGCAAAGTTAATAGCTGAAATTGGAGGAAGATTTGAGTCAGCCAATGAGTATATGGATAAATTTAAAATAGAGTTGGAAAAAATAATAAAAGGTGAAGTAAATATTCGACGAAAACATTTATATAGTTTATGGCGAAAACTTCAAAGGTCTGAAATTGAAGGTAAATTAGACAAAGTTTATGATTTAGTTGCTAGTCGTGTGCTTACCAAAAACATTCCTGATTGTTATTTAGCTTTGGGCGCTATCCACAGCAAATGGCATACTGTACCATACCTAGGTATATCAGATTTTATTGCTAATCCAAAACCCAATGGCTATAGATCAATTCATACCAAGATATTCGGACCAGAAGGAAAAATAGTAGAAATCCAAATTCGTACACACGAAATGCACGAGCAGGCAGAAATGGGAATTGCTGCACACTGGCAAATGTCTGCTTTGAAATCAAAAGGAAAACTTTCATCTGATGATATAGACAAAGGAAAATTTGAAGTATCGGATAAATTAAATTGGGTTAAGCAATTGGCAAGTTGGCAAAATGAAATTGCTGATTCCGGTGAATATCTAAATGCTGTCAAGTTTGATGCTTTTCAACATAGAAATATGGTTTTTACCCCGATTGGCGATGTCTATGATTTACCTCGTGGAGCAACGCCAGTCGATTTTGCATATGCTGTTCACACAGATTTAGGGAATCAAGCTGTAGGGGCGAAAATTAATAATAAGATGGTATCTTTAGAACACAAATTGCAAAATGGTGATGTAGTAGAAATTCTCATCAATCGCAAACGAACCAAACCAAATCTCGATTGGCTCAAGTTTGTGGTAACTACCGATGCCAAACGGGAAATTGTCAAGAATTCTAAAATTTAGATATATTATTTAGATATTTGTATCTTTGACCAAGAATCTACCAAGTTGTTTAACACATCCTCACTTGGATACTCAACTAATCCGTTTTCGTGTTCCTTCCATACCAATCGGCAATGTAAACCATTTCCAGATTCTGGAGCATAATAGATTGAAAAACCTGCACCCTCAACTCTTTCTAGTGACGTAAAATAAACATTATCTCTCCGATCAGATTGTTTGCCAAAACTTCGTCTAATCAATTCGTCTTTAACTGTACTCGGTATAATTTTATTAACACCCCAAAAATCAAAAGTTAAGGATTTTCCAGGTAGTGAACATCCTCCCATCGGTAATAAATCAACATTTCTGAGTTGAAAACATATGCTTTTTAAATGAGAGTTTCCAATTAATAAAAAGCTTTGTATACCCAATACACCCAAAATGCTATCATTTATTTTTATACCAGGTTCAAGCAATTTTTGTACCATTCGTTCTGTTTCTTGAAATGCTCTTGTTGCCGAAAAGGATGGTAATACAATTTCTTCAAACATATATTAGTTTGACAAGTTAATAATAAAGGTATATTATAACAGTAATTAAGCAAATGTATAAGTTGGGCTGACAACCAACCAGTTTGCAAATATTTCCAAAGATCCGAAGATCAGATGGCACATGGGAGCTGATCGAAGGGTCTTTTTCGTTTTTTATGACTAGAACACTAATATCAGAAACCATATCTAAAATTGGAGAAACAGTCTTGGTAAAAGGCTGGGTGAATACGCGCCGTGATCATGGCAAAATCGTCTTTATTGACGTCCGCGACCGCACGGGGCTTTTACAAGTGGTTTTAAGTCCAGATTTGGCAAGTAATATTAATAATGAAGACGTGGTATCAATAGAAGGTTTGGTCAAAGTTAGGCCGGAAAAATTAATAAACCCAAATTTGTTGACAGGAAAAATAGAATTAGAAGCTGCAAAAGTTGATTTGATTAGCAAATCAATTGAATTGCCGTTTCCAATTGACGGAGACGGTCTGGATATTAATGAGGAAATTAGGCTTAAATACCGCTATTTAGATTTACGTAGACCTAGAATGACCCGCAATATGCGTGCCAGGTCTCAGATGATTTTATTTTTACGAAACTTTTTGTCAAAAGAAGGATTTGTAGAAATTGAAACACCGATTTTGACCAAAACCACACCGGAGGGAGCACGAGATTTTATTGTGCCGTCACGATTACAGAAAGGCAATTTTTATGCTTTGCCTCAAAGTCCTCAAC
>CAYIGO010000090.1:0-2442 GCA_964362965.1 uncultured Gammaproteobacteria bacterium
GTATCACCCTTTTTGACCTTCATGGATTTGACGTCGTACTTAAAATTTGAGGCAGTAACCGTAAACTCTTTAACAGAAGAAGCAATTGTCGCCTCAGGGGTTGGTGTTGGCTCGGGAACTACTGTAGGTTTGGTAATTGGAGACTGGGCTACAGGTGAAACAACCGGTTTAGCTGGATTATTTTTGACAACTGCAAATACTACCCCCCCTACTACCAAGACGCTTACTACAACAACTAATGCTATTACCAAATTTTTATTCATGCTTCTATGAGTATAGCCATAAAAGACAGAGTTGACAACCCCCCATTTTATAGTCACAATATAAATATGCTAAACATAGTCAGCCCCAGACCTGGTCAAGTCATAGCCGGCAGTACAGTCGAGCTAATGGTTGGCACTCCAAGCTACAAAATAGTAGATTTTGAAAAATATACCAAGGCTACTTCTGGTCAGGGTCATCTGCATATTTGGGTAGACCAGACCAATTTCTCCAAAACATCAGCTATCAAAGCTACCTCAAATATTTACAAACTGGAAAATCTTACTCCCGAACCACATACAGTAACCGTGGAACTAGTCGCAAACAATCACAATTCTTTCTCACCCAAAAATATTTCCAGTGTTTCATTTACCACTACTCCAGCAAAGCCGGAGCCCAAAAAGCTCCAATCTCCCTTGATGCTTACTCTTATTACTTTGGTATTACTTTTGATAGCCACCTACCTAATGCTTTCTAAAAAATAACCAAGCTTTTGTAGACTTCCTTAAATGTCAATTCGTATTCATTCCAATTTTTGGTTGGGGTAACCGCGGTAATTAGATATATTTTATTACCTTTCTGGGTTAGGGCTTTTTGACTCCCCTCGAAAGTCAGTATAACCCAGGATTCAATATAATCACGGTCGCGAATAACTCCCGAGGCCAAGCTGTCTACCAAATCTGGGAAATTCAGGTTAGTCGTGATTTGTTTTACCTGAATTGATTTTGAATCCAAATAAAAAGCAGTGCTCACTTTGTCTTCTTTGACCTGCCAATTTTTGGGATAGCGAATCCTAAAACCTTGTTTTTCATTTATATATGGACCCACCAGAGTTTCTGATTCTTTTAAGACTTTTGTTTGTTCCCAACCTTGGCCATAATTGGAGGTCTCCTCTCTTCTCCAAGTTTTATATTCCCATATCGATCCAAATAATCCAAATAACCCCAATAACCCCATTAGCAAATTCTTCATGGTTGTATTATACTTTATCTATGAAACTCAAATTCTTGGCAGTATTTGTCTTTGTAGCTGCTGCCAGTCTCAGGTTGTCAGCAGACAAAAAGTTTGCCTATCTCAATTTTACGGGACTAAAGGATACAGCCAAAATAAATTACGTGCTTACCTACGATACTAACCGCGGACAAAAAGGCTTAGAGGGTGGAATGAAACTTAAGAAAACTTCCAGATCTTCAAGAAGACAAATTCTTGGTACTTGTTCCTCTGGAAAATGTGTCTATCATCAGGGCATTAAAAATGTGGAATTGACTACGACTTTTGTAAACCGAAGCGGGAAATCGACCACCACGACAACCAGAGTACCGTAAATCCAATGACATATCCTCCCACCACATCAACGACTGAATGCTCTCCCAGATAGACTCTCGATATCCCAACCATAAGTATCATAAGTGTCCCAAGTGCCTTAAGTAACTTATTTTTTGTAGTTATCACAAGAACCCCCCAAAAAACCACATAACTGGCGGCGTGTTGGCTAGGAAAACCGTATCCTGTTTCTAGTGCTCCAATAGGCCTGGGAATTTTTAACAACTGTTTTATTATTTGGACAATGGCTGCTACTCCATAGTCAGAAGCTAAAATAATTACACTCAAAATGCGATTGCGGAAAAACCAATAGAACAACGCCAAAAGTGCCACACTGATTAGATATGGCACTTTTTCGCCAGGAAAACTAATTAATTGCATTAAAACTTGTATATAATCATAATACCACTATGGATCAGTCTTTACTTATTTGGATTCAGAATATCACTCCCCAGTCTTGGGACTGGTTTTTTTCGTGGTTCTCTATATTGGGAAGATTTGAAATTATTTCGTTTTTTGTAATCCTATTTTTGTGGCTTGTGTATAAGAATATTTTCAAAGTCTATATTGGATTCTTTTGGTATTTTATAGGATTGGTCTTGGAATTTTTAGCAAAAACCATGTTTCATCACCCACCTCCCCCCATCGCTTTAAACCGAACTCTCAATGTCCTAAATCTACCCAGTATCCATATAGAAAGCGATTTTTCTTTTCCCTCGGGGCATGTCTACCGAATGACTTTTCTGGCTTTAATTTCCAATTTCTATTTTCTAAAAACCAAAAACTATTTCGCTGTGACTGTATCCTGTGTCCTGTTACTGATTATGCTTTATTCGCGGATCTCGCTGGCCGAACATT
>CAYIGO010000091.1:0-2373 GCA_964362965.1 uncultured Gammaproteobacteria bacterium
TTGAGATTCTCGACTGACAGAGTAGTAGCTGTGCTCTTGGTTACTGTAAATATCATAGTTTTACGTTTGTCTTCGGCAGACTTGGTCACGACCAAAATTCTTTTGGCCAGCAAATTGTTTTTTGCATCAGCGTCACCCATGGCGATCACAAAATCGCCAACCTTAAGATCTTTGAGCGTCAGATCTTTGGCACCACTTTTTATTACAGCCTCTGCGGTGGTCGTGATATTGCGAGATTCGTTTTTGTGATTGGTCAGGACAAAGCCAGCTTCTGTCTTGGAGGCGACACTGCCGACATAAGCCCGTCTAATCTTAGTTTTGGCAATATTAGCCACTTCGGCTGCTACCTGTTCTTTGACTGCATCGCGAATAGCAGACGGGGTAGAAGTAGCTTGGGCTAGTAAAAAAGCAGATAAAATAAGACTGGTTATCATAATTTTGCTGTCGAATAGGTAACTAAAAGTGTTTGGCTTGATTCAGTACCTGTAGCGGGATCAAGAGCCGTGATTACAATAGTATTATACCCACCGATCAGGTCTACTCCCAGAGAAAAATTTCCACTATCATCAGCAGTCACTATATTTTGGCCGTCTTCAAATGTGACTGCGACGACCGCTTTTGGAGTAGCTTTACCGACAATGTTAATTGTACCGGTGTTGACGAGTGATTCGTCTTCAGGACTTGTAATGGTAAGTGAAGAATTGGCGATTGCGGTCGGGGTGGGAGATGGTGACACCGCTTGGGAGACGGGGGAGGGGGTGGGTAGTAATACTGGCGAATTGATCTTTTTGAGGCTCTTTTGGGCAGTCCAGATTCCAAAGGTAATGACAAGCCCTAGCCCAAAACCTACAGCGATTGCGATAATAACTTCCTTTTTCATTCTAGTGCAGAATACCCAATTGTGGTACTATTGTCAAGTTGACTTATGGATATTTTATTTAACAAAGGAAAAATCAAGCTAAAGGGTAAGTCCGCTTCTTGTGATGTGGATGATAAGGCGATTATCACTCGTCCCGATGGAACGATTTTTCAGATTGATGCACCAGGTGAATATGAAGCGAGTGGAGTATCTGTCGTTGGAAGTCTGTTTGAAAATTTGATCATCTATGTAGTTGAGATAGAGGGCTTAAGAATCACAGTCCTGCCAAAATTACCAGTCGAAAAGCTGACAGCTGAGATATTAGATGCTTTGGGGCCAATTGATATTTGTGTCGGACAAAATCCAGATCTGGCAAAGCAAACCGATCCTTGGGTCGTCGTGACGAGTGGTGATGAGGGACTGCCAAAATATTCGATTACCAAAGATAAGCTCCCTTCTGAATTGCAGGTTGTAGTTTTGACATCAAAGTAGTAGATTGTGGACATGGACAGCAAACTTCGCGTACCCCCGCATTCTAAAGAAGCAGAAAGATCAGTCTTGGGGTCTGTTCTTCTGGATCGCGATGCAGTAGTCGCTGTCGTCGAATTTTTGCGTCCCGAGCACTTTTATGAAGACAGACATCAAAAAATATTTAGAGCGGTCATAGATCTATACCAAAATCGCGAACCCGTCGATGTCATTACCGTCTCCGAAAAATTAAATGGAGAATTGGACTATCTCAAAGAACTAGTCAATTCTGTGCCCACTGCCTCACATGCTTCGACCTATGGCCATCTGGTCAAAGACAATTACACCAAGAGAACCCTGATCCAAGCTGCTGGAAATCTGATGGATATGGGGTTTGATGAATCACAAGATATAAAACAAATATTAGATTCTGCTGAGTCACAAGTATTTTCGCTTTCCCAACAGCATTTGTCCCAAGTCTTTATCCCGGTCAAAGATATCTTGGCTCAATCTTTTGACAGGCTCGATGAATTACACAAGTCGGCAGGCAGTCTTCGTGGCGTAGCTACTGGATTTAGTGATCTCGATGATACTCTGGCCGGTATGCAGGATTCAAACTTAATTATTTTGGCAGCCAGGCCTGGGGTGGGAAAGACGGCTTTGGCTCTAAATATCTGCCGGAACGCAGCCTTTGGTCAAAAACTACCAGTAGGATTTTTCTCGTTGGAAATGAGTAAGGAAGAATTGATGGACCGCTTACTCGTAGCCCAGGCTGATATCGATGCTTGGAAACTAAAGACGGGGCATCTGGAAGAAGATGAGTTTACCAAGCTGTCTGACGCTATGGGTGAGCTTTATGACACACCCCTCTACATTGACGATACTCCTGGGATGTCGATTTTGGAAATGCGGACCAAGGCCCGAAGATTGCAGGCAGAGCACGGATTAAAATTAATAGTCGTAGATTATCTTCAGCTGGCCAGACCTTCGAGAAATATGGACAATCGGGTCCAAGAAGTCTCGGAAATTTCCCAAGGACTCAAAAA
>CAYIGO010000092.1:0-2361 GCA_964362965.1 uncultured Gammaproteobacteria bacterium
TATAATCATGAGATGATTAAGGCGATTACATTTGATTTGGATGGGGTGTATTTTAAGGCAGGGTGTTGGAATAATTTTATAAAGAATTTGCCAAAGAAAGTGACTGATGAAGAAAAGATAAGATATATTTTAGTGAAATCTCCTGAAATGACTGCTTTTAGAATAGGAAGAATAACCGAAGAGGACTATTGGAATTTCGCCAGAAACGAATTGGGAATAGACGTTGATAACGAAGGAATATTTAAATCCCTGAGAGACAATTATGAAATTAATTCAGAGGTTAGGGATTTTGTAAAAGAAGTTAAAGTCAGAGGATTGAAAACTTGTATTTGTTCAAGCAATACTGTGACCAGAACAAGAGAGCTAAATAAGAAATTTGATTTTTTCAAAGATTTTGATGTCAGAGTTTTTTCTTTTGAAGTGGGTATAGCAAAACCTGACAAAGAAATATTTGAAGAGTTGGTTCGTCAAACAGGATGTGAAGCCAACGAAATAATTTATGCAGATGACAACGAAAGTTCATACAAAAGCGCTTTAAGTGTTGGAATTAACGCTTTTCTTTATACTATTTTTGAAGATTTTAAATCCAAATGCTCGATATTTTAATTGCACTAGGTTTTTCCAAACTGGTCAAAAATGTTTATGAAGATAAACAGGTATTAGCTTTTTATCATCCAAAACCGACTTACAAATTACATATTCTGATAGTCCCAAAACATAAAATAATTTCGCTAGATAAAGCAAAAGAGACCGACCTTGAGATAATTTTGCATATTATAAAAACTGCCAAAATGCTAATTCAAGATTTGAAGATAAAAGATTATCGTCTAATTACCAACGGAGGTATTTATCAAAAGTTCAAATATCTCCACTTTCACCTAGTTTCTGACGATTACACTTCCACATCGGGAGTGGAAGTTACTTAAGTGGTCTTTTGATTACAAGATCAATTTCTGTATTATTCGAACTTAAATTTGTGATGACTTTATTTGCAACGTCGTCCACGAGCATATATTCTTTGATATCAATTGGATATTTCTCTTTGTAAATGTCCGTTTGCATACCTCCTGGATAAATTCCAAGAACTTTTATATCTGTGTTAATCAATTCTTTACGAATTGATTCGGTCAAACCTTTTATTGCAAATTTGGATGCCGAGTATGCAGAAAGTCCTGGTTTACCATCTAATCCAGCAGTCGAATTGATATTTAGTATCATGCCATATTTTTGTCTTTTCATTATTGGAATTACAATTTGGCATCCAAAATAATAACCAAAGAAATTTATATCAAACAGTTTACGTAGCCTTTGGATATCAACATTCTCAATTGGACTAGGGACAATTTGTATTCCGGCATTGTTAACCCAAATATCAATATGACCATATTTGTCAATAATATAATTTCCAAAAGTTTGCAGTTGTTCATGAAAAGCCACATTACATAAATAACTATCTAAATTTAGTTCACTAGCAGTTATACTCAAGCTTTTCTGATCATTACTTGAAATTATTACTTTAGACCCTGCTTCTGTAAATGCTTTCGCCAATGCCTTACCAAATCCCTGACTACTCCCAGTTATAGCTATTACTTTACCCCTTAAATCCATAAATATATTTTATCATGTCCTAATATTTTCCACCTCGGAGGTGGAAAATATGTATGGTATATAATAATAGATATGGGATACATGGTTGAGCTAAATACATTACTGGGATTGCCAAAAGATTTTGATGCAACCACTTTGGTAGTTGGTCAGAAATATACAATCATCAAAGACCGTGAGAGGGCTTTTCCACTTCATGTTGCCATGTTGATCGTTGATGGTGATTGGAATTTTTATGGCTATGCAGTAGCCCATCAGATCAAAGTTTTTGATCAGAAAACAGAAATTAGTTTTGAAGTTTTGTCACTATTTACTTCTGTAGAAAAAGAACTGTATAAAGCAAAGTTTGTGGAAGCAGCAACAAAGACTCGGGAAATTAAATAATTATTTTTTGTATACCAAATTCTCATGTCTGTCGTTGCCGTGGTATTTGGTTTTGCCAAGGAGAGTAAATCCGCATCTTTCTAATACCCTAATTGATTTAATATTCTCTGGATGTGAGAAGGCTAGTATTTGAAAATTTGGATATAGAGCACAGACATCACGTACTGCAGTGGAAACAAGTCCAGCAGTATAGCGATATTTTGCGGGTAAGGCAAAACTTATTTCATAAAGGCTTTGCTTATTTGTGAGTGGAAGACGATCAATAAGTGTATCCCCCATTTCATATAATTGAACAAAACCAATAATATTATTTTGGGGATCACAAATACCATAGACAATATTTTCCGAAAGCCAATCATCTAGATCTTTTTG
>CAYIGO010000093.1:0-2340 GCA_964362965.1 uncultured Gammaproteobacteria bacterium
ATTCTCTGGCCTATTAATTGGTTTATGATTACCGCCGGAGTCTTTATAGTTACCTTGGTTAATCCTGTATTTCAAAGGACCTCCCTTGGGTATGCCTTGCCAAAGATTTCGTCCGGCTTGTTATCAATATTGTTGTTTGCCCTGATGATTTTAGTATTTATTGAATTACGCCAAAGACCACCAAGACCCGCTGATCAGCCAAAATGGAAATCCTGGTCTGCACCATTTGAATTTATTCTCATGCCCGTGGTTGCCTTTTTCTTTGGCGCGCTACCTGGACTTGACGCTCATACACGATTGATGCTTGGCAAATACATAGAATACCGCGTAACCGAAAAAATAAGCTAAAATAGATTTATGTTCAAACTAAAGCTTAGGACATGGCAATTGACAGTATCACTTTTGGTTATCTCTGCCGGTACTGTATTTCTTCATTGGCAGACACTTCCTCCTGAAATTCCACTTTGGATAAGCAGACCCTGGGGAATAGATCAACTATCTGGGAAATATGGGATTTTCTGGATTCCCGGGCTTATCTTGGCATTCCAAATAGTAGGCATGATTTTTGCCAAATTATTAAAGTCAGACATATTTTTGGTTAGTATTATTTTGGTCACAGTCGGCGTCTCCCAAATTGTCTGTACTCTGGCTTTTATTAGAATAATTATGATGATTACATGACAAGCATAATCTTACTGGCTTTGGCAGCATTAGCTTCTTACCTTATCAGTCAAATTGTCTGTAAATACGGCAAAAAACTTCAGATACTCGACGATCCCAAGTCACACAAACATCCCAAGGTAGTTCATACTACTACAGTTCCCAGGGGCGGTGGAATACCCATCTCTCTGACAGTCATATTTTTACTAGCTCTATTTGGAGGCTTAAACCAACAGACCTTGGGAATTATTGCCGGGATCACTATACTCGCAGTAACGGGCTATATAGATGACCGCTTTGAAGAAAAATTTTCACCTTATTTTAGACTGGTGCTAAATATCGTTGCTGCCTGCTGTGTGGTCTTTTCCGGCATCAGCATCTGGTATATTACCAATCCTTTTGGCGGAGTAATACAGTTTGATTTTTGGATTTCCACAGGACTGGCCATTTTTTGGCTCGTCTGGATGCAAAATATTGTCGGTTGGAGTAGTGGAGTCGATGGTCAATTGCCGGGATTTGTAATCATTGCAGCCCTCACCATGGCTTTATTGGGTACAAGATTTGGCGAAGGTCAAAATCAAAATTTGATGCTGATTTTAGCTCTAGCTACAGCTGGAGCATATCTTGGATTTTTACCCTGGAATTGGTTTCCCCAAAAAATGCTCCCGGGTTATGGTGGTAAAAGTCTGGCTGGGTTTCTACTGGGTACTCTGGCTATTCTGTCTTCCGCCAAGGTCGGTGCTATGCTTTTGGTCCTGGGTATCCCCGTACTTGACGCAGTCAGGGTAATTATCAAGAGAATTTCAGAAGGCAGATCCCCCGTCTGGGGAGGGCGGGAGCATTTTCATCATTACCTTCTTGATATGGGTTGGGGGAAGAGGCGAATTGCCATTTTCTACTGGGTTGTATCTGGAATCTTAGCTTTTTTGGCTCTCAATTTGAATAGTGGAGCCAAGTACTTTACAATGGCGGGAGGAGCCCTATTATTTTTCGGCTTATTCGCATGGTGGAATTATTGGTCAATATCGCAAAAACCGCGCGTCCGCGGCAGTGGGTCAAAAACCTAACGCTGTTTGCGGCTCTTCTTTTTACTGGCAATCTCTTGCCAGCAGATTGGGTAGTCCGAGATTTCAAGATCGTAATATCCGGCATTATTGCATTTACGGTAGTCGCTTCCAGTATTTACTTTTTAAACGACATCATTGATGCCGAATCGGACAGGGCACATCCATTTAAAAAATACCGTCCCATCGCCTCGGGAAAAATTCCCATACTCCTGGCAATTATAATTTTTGTCGCAGGATCTATCGTGGGACTTACTTATGCCAAGATGTTGTCACCGCTGTTTTTCCTGGTTGTCGGAGGTTATTGGCTGATGCAAATACTCTATTCTTTGTGGCTAAAAAATATTGAGGTGGTCGATGTCTTTATCATCGCCCTTGGATTCTTTTTACGAGTCTTGGCCGGAGGAATAATTATCAATGCCCACTTGTCAATATGGTTTTTGCTATGTGTCATCTCGGTTTCACTCTTTTTGGCTGTAGGAAAAAGACGGGCAGAGATGGCCATTTTGCATGAGCAAGGTGCAATAGCACATCGGAAAGTCATGAAAATCTACACCGCCAGTATTCTCGATTCTTACCTATCAATTTTTGCTACATCATCTTTTTTGTCTTGGGC
>CAYIGO010000094.1:0-2333 GCA_964362965.1 uncultured Gammaproteobacteria bacterium
AATTCTCAGTAGGTTCTAACTTATTGAGACATCCCGACAAAACTTGTTTTCGTCGGGAAAGCTAGCCCACCTAATAGGATCTCGGGGAAAACTCCTCATCTCCCACTTGGTGGGATTTTTTTGTCTGAGCCGTCTCTCGGGCTCGAACCGAGGACCTGCTGTTTACAAAACAGCTGCTCTACCACTGAGCTAAGACGGCAAAAAACGGAGCCCAGGGGGAGAATCGGACTCCCGGCCTAATCCTTACCATGGATTTGCTCTACCATTGAGCCACCTGGGCAAAGTGCCGGAACCAGGATTCGAACCTGGGAAGCCGTGAAGCATCAGATTTACAGTCTGACCTCGTTGACCGCTTGAGTATCCCGGCAAATTACTAATGTAATTTTAACAGATATTTTGTATAATACTGATATGGCTAAAAAAGGATCAAGGCAAATATTTGGATTTATGTGTGGGGTATGCAAATACCAAGGCTATATTAGTGAGAAAAACAAGGTCAATACTCCTGACAAATTGGTCATGAAAAAATATTGCAAGCGCTGCAAAAAGAGAACCGACCACAAGGAGACTACAAAGTTGAAGTAATTAAGAGTTATTTTTAGCTTTAATTTTACTTACTTTTTCGCGATCATCTGTACTCATATTTTCTCTTGGAGCTTCAGCTATCCTAGTCCTTGTACCATCCGATCGTTCTCCGGTTGTGTCGTAAGAGGCACCGACAATGTTACCGCCCAGGTCTCTTGCTATATACATTGAACCTAAACCTCCTTTGTCCGCCAAAGCATGTAAATATTCATGGACAGATAATCTCAGACCTATCGCTGGATTTCTTTCCCAAGCACAAGCAAGAAATATCAGAGCTGCTCCCCATGTTTTACTAAAAAATCCGTTAACATCTGCCGCAATCAACTCTTTTATCGTGTTACCGTCATTGAATGTCATATTTTAATTATATATGACTGGTATAATTACGATATAGGCCTGTGATGAAGTGGTATCATGAGGGTCTCCAAAACCCTTCTCCTTGGTTCGAGTCCAAGCAGGCCTGCCAATTTCAACCCTGCTGATGATTATTGACATTTTTCTCCATGTCGAACGAACGAATACGAAATAAAATAATGCAAGAACTACCCAATAAACCGGTATTGGTATGCAAAATATTATTGGCGTATTTGACAGGGATCCCCTTAGAACATAACATCAGACTGTGGACTGGTCAGACTATGCGCGCCTGTTTGGCAGATGGATCAATAATGCATACTGCCCTTTGGGGTAACAACGAACCAGAAGTGTCAGATATGATGAAATCCGTCCTGTCACCAGGTGCCAATTTTGCCGATGGTGGGGCAAATGTCGGTCTGTTTACTGCGATTGGTTATCATTTTGTGGGCGATAGAGGAAAAATCATTTCAATTGAACCTACCCCTAGGACTTTTAACATTCTTAAAAATAACGTCAAGCATTGGTCACCTTTTGCTATCTCAATCCATCAGTTAGCGTTATCTGACAAAATTGGTTTTACTTACATTAATGACTTCGGACCAAGACGATCGGGCTTAAATACTCTCGGTCAACTCCCTCGCGATCAACCTCATTTAAAAGGTACTAAGGTCTTGGTTCCAACGACAACTTTAGATCATTTAATAGATTCTTGTCCAGTAAACCTAATAAAGCTTGATTTGGAGGAATGGGAATACTTGGCATTACTGGGTGCTCAAAATATATTGAACACCATTCGACCACATATAATTTTTGAGACGGGAAACGATAATACCGATCAGGTAATTTTATTACTTAGAACAGCCAATTATAAATTTTTTGCAGTGACCGAAGGTAAACTCAAATTGATCGACGAAGGTGACGTTCCAAGATATCTCAACGTATTGGCTTCCCCAAATCCAAATAAGTCTTAAGATCTTGAAGCTCAAATCTTGGCATCCCTGCTAACCTCTCTTCCAATTCACGCAATTTCTAGCGAATTGCTTGAGGGATCCGCTTTTGATAATTATTGCTTCCGGTTTAAAAACCGATGCGTACATATTAGTCAAGGAAATTACATCCAACAAAGCTCTATAGCTAGATAGTCCGGACATGTCAATATAGATTTTACTAAAATCACTCCCCAGCTCCATTGCCCGCCGGATATTAAAAGCATCCAGAGTTTCAAACCTAATTTCAGGATATTTAGTCCTAGCCACTTTAATGCAATCTATACTAATATCGGTTGCGATAATATTTTTGCATTTTTCCCAGATTACAGTAGAGGTAGTCCCCCACTCACAACCGATTTCCAATATAGTATCCTCTGGTCTTACCCAGATCGGAATGGTTTG
>CAYIGO010000095.1:0-2329 GCA_964362965.1 uncultured Gammaproteobacteria bacterium
AGTATTTTAGCTTGATAAATTGCTGCACACAACTGGATAGTGCCCATGATTACAAATAATCCAGTAAAGTTGAATAACGATACGACTAGTCCTCCAAGCACAATACCCATAGCGGTCACAAAGTCATCAAGGCCAGCCCGCAAACCCCAAGCCCATCCATTTTTAGTCCGGCCTGAATATTTGGCAAAGAGTGAAGACCAGGTTGGTAAAGCCAGGGCGGCTGCTAAGCCCAAACCAGACTCAACTATAAATAACCCCCAGCTACTGTTTACCGAAAGATAACCGAAAGTCAAAAGTGCGTTTAACCCGAATCCCGTGACCATTAGACTTTCTTTACTTATCCATCGGTCAGATACTTTACCAGCAACAATTGAAGCCAATCCTCTTACTATAAGATATCCCGCCCAAGCCCATGTAATGTCTAAAATACTGCCTCCTAGACGGTTGGCAAATAGGGCAAATAAGGGTCCAAACATACCTTCAGCCAGGCTCCAGAGGTTGTTTGAAATCAGTAAGATTTTGAGGGCTTTTTTGTTCATAATATGGCTGATTATAGCCATATATTGGATATGTGTCAAACTGAAAAGTTTTACTAAAATTCTCGTCTATTATTCAATGCATGAGTCAATGTAGTTTCATCTGCATACTGCACATCAGCACCTGTCGGTAATCCATGTGCTAGACGAGAAATTTTTAATTTTAAATTTTTAATTTTTAATTGACGAGAAATAAACATACACGTGGACTCGCCTTCCATATTTGGATTAAGTGCTAAGATAATTTCCCCATTGACTAGATCCTGACTCCTATCGACTAGCTCCTGTATTTTTATTTCATCTGGTCCAATATTATGTAATGGATCTATTACTCCATGTAAGACATGATAGACACCTTTGTATCGCCCACCTCTTTCAAACGCCAAAACATCGAGCGGTTGCTCGACCACACAAATAATTTCCCTATCTCTATCACTATCACTACATATATCACACGGATCTAATTCTGAAATATTATGACAAATATGGCATTCTTTGGTATCTAATTTCAAATTTCTGACTGAATCCGCAAATTTATCCAATTCCACCTGTGGAACATGCAATAAATAATATGTCAATCTAGCAGCACTCTTTGGCCCCACTCCAGGCAACCTCTCAAATCCTTCAATCAAATTATTTATAGCCTTAGCAATTCTCACCCGATTATTTTATCATTTAATTCCCCATCAACCCACCCATACCCCCGGAGACATTCATAAGTTCTTTGGCAGCGAGCTCTTGGGACTTGCGGATGGCTTTGTTGATAACATCATTCAGAACTTCATTAGAAAGTCCTTGAATTTCGATAGAGATTATTTTTTGATCGCCAGTAATTACCACTTTGACCCCATTTTCCTCAACCGTAATTGTCTGAGCAGCCAAATTCTTCTGCATCGTCATAGCTTGCTGACGCAATTTGTTCATATCCCCTAGTTTTCCCATCATATCACCTATGCCCATATTGGAATCATAATATCATTTAAATATTCCTTCTGCAACTTTAGCCAGATCTTCTTTTTGCTGAACTTTTCCCAAAACCAGTTTCAAGACTATTTTTGGAGATTCCAAAACAGTCGCCACACTATCTTCCACTATCGCTCGGCACTTGTCTTCCGACAACTTGTCTTTATGGAACTTGTAAAAGACCTCTAGAGTCAGATTTGTCCCGTCAAAAGAAACTGGCTTAGTTGAGCGTAATAGTCCTTCCACAGAATGATTAAATGGCCTGACAACCTTCAATATCTCATTCCATTTATCTAAGATTATTTGGACGTCACCAACTGTCACAGTCACAGGAGTCGAAGGCACAGAAACTACTTTGTCATTTGACATTGAAATAACCATCATTTCCAAAGGAAGTTGTGGTACTGAGGTTGTCTTGGTCTGTTCATAGGCTTTTTCAAAACCTTCAATTTCTTTTAAAATATCTTTATTCAGCGTTTCCAAAAGTTCTACCCGCAAGACTTCTACACATTTTTCAATAAACGATCTTAGATTTACACCATTATTTACAAGATCTTCAATAAATTTAAGACAGGATTTAGTATTTTTCGACCGAAGAAGAGTAATAAATCCTTCTGGATCGTTAGTCTTTGGAATAACACCTGTCGCAATCACCTGCTCCAATATTTTAATGGCATCTCTAAAGCTTCCTTTGGCCTCAGCTGCCACCAAATCCAAATCTTCATTAGTTATTTTAAACTTTTCACCCTTGGCTACAATTTTTAGTTTAGCGACAATCTCTGCAAAGCCAGGCCTTGCAAATTGGATTCGGGTACAGCGGGAAATCACTG
>CAYIGO010000096.1:0-2323 GCA_964362965.1 uncultured Gammaproteobacteria bacterium
ACTTTCCAGGGTTCACCGACAAGGGTTTGTTTGAGCACTCCATCTACTGATACTTCCGCTTTCTTGATCGGACTTGGTGAAGTCACATCAAATCGTACTTCCACATCATTGGTATCGACGCGGGTTTTATCAGGAGGACTTTGCATAGTAATCCAGATTTGGTTACCACAAGATTGAATATTCTCAGGGTGATATTTCGCATCAGTTTGTCCTTTTAGCCATTCATCTATTCCAATCTGCCACTGATTCAAGCCCTCTTTTTCAAAGGGATCTTTCTCTTTAAGAATTATGGCTTCTTTTAGATCTCCATTACAATCACGAATCTTTTTATGAATAGGATCGTCTCCAAAGCTCTCGGTACCTTTTACAAAATATTCCTTTTTGGAATCATAGCCATCGTGGGATATATAGCCCGAAACTTTATCTACATCCAACTGGATAATATCAGATGGGGGATTGACCGGTTCGTCTAGCTTTTCTTTTAGCGCGGCCAATATTACTTTTCGCCAAATTGGTGCTGCCCCCGTTACCCCTGAGGCGACTTCTTTCATGGGAGTATTGTCATTGTTGCCTACCCAGACTCCGACGACGACTGTCGGAGTCCATCCGATAGTCCAATTATCCCGTCTGTCATTGGTTGTACCCGTCTTTACAGATATAGTTTTTCCTTCGACATTAATTAGACTCCTCGGACCAAAGGTAATATCCCTGGCTTTGGGATCAGACAAAATATTGGAAATAATAAAGGCTTCACCTGTCGACATGACTCTCAGACCTGAGCTGGTCGTGGGATTCCATTCTTCCAATACCCGGTTATTACCATCTGTCACTTTCAAAATAGCGACAGGGTCACGTCGGATTCCTCCATTGGCAAAAGCTGAATATGAAGAAATTATGTCAAGAGGCCTGACTTCTCCGCCCCCCAAAGCCACAGACAAGCCGACGCGCTTTAGATTATCGGCGGTCGGCTCTAGAGATTTTATTCCCAGATCATAGGCCATTTGCATCATATTTTTGATACCGACCAATGAAAGCATTTTGACAGCTGGGACATTTATTGAGTTTCCAAGGGCTTCCCGGACCAATATTGGTCCTCTAAATTTACCGTCATAATTTTCGGGTACATATTCCGGCTTATCGCCACCAGGAAAAGAAGTCTTGGTGTCCATGAGCATGGTAGAGGCTGTAAAACCCTGACGAAGCCCAGCCAGATAGACCACTGGCTTTATTGTACTTCCGGGTTGGCGGGTAGCTAGTGTCACATTATATTTTCCATCATAATTTGGATCACTCCAGTCTTTTGATCCCACCATAGACAATATTTGTCCAGTATTGGGATCGATAGCAACTACAGCACCATTGGTAATTTTCAAGTGTTTGACAGCGTAAATCTCGTCAGCCACAGATTTCTGAGCTATATCCTGAAGTTTCAAGTCTAGAGTAGTCGTCACTTTTAGTCCTCCCTGCTCCACCACTTTTTCACCATAGCGTTCGATCAATCTTTGTTTGACGTAAAAGACAAAATGCGGAGCCTTAAGTATGCCAATTTGCGTGGAAAACTGCATGCTATCTATCTGCGTCCTGGCTTCAGATTCTATCTTGGATGTAATATAACCGTCCTCGCGCATTCGCCGCAAGACCTCGTAGCTTCGGGCTATATAGAGCTTACCTACGTACGGTGAATATGCCGATGGCGACTGGGGAAGACCAGCCAGTAAGGCTGACTCCGGGAGACTTAGAAGCTTAGCTGATTTGCCAAAATATGTCTGGGATGCAGCTTCGACTCCATAAGCAGTTCCACCATAAGGTACTTCATTTAGATACATTAGCAAGATTTCATCTTTGGTATATTTTTGCTCAATTTGCAGGGCCAAAATAAATTCTTTGACTTTGCGGGTGATGGTCCGCTCTGAAGAGAGAAGAACTGTTTTTACCAGCTGCTGAGTCAGACCGGATCCACCGACTACTCTCTTTTTGAAAATAATGTTCCAACCAATACGAAGTGGGGTCAGGGGATCAATACCTGCATGGGTGTAGAAGTTTTTGTCTTCCACAGCAATTGTCGCCTGCTTTAGACTCATGGGAATATCGTCAAATTTGACGGGGGTGCGTCTCTGGCTATCAAACACGTCATACAGAAGTTCGCCATTACGATCATAAATTTTGGTAGCAAAACCTTCGCGTCTGACTACCCGATCGGGGTTTGGTAAGTCGCGAGCCACAATGACCAAGATTATCAATAAGCCAATAAATCCAATCAAGATTGATATTAACAATCCAATTGAGCTGTATAAGATTATCTTTGACTTCGGAAGGTACTTGA
>CAYIGO010000097.1:0-2314 GCA_964362965.1 uncultured Gammaproteobacteria bacterium
AAATAACAAACTATTCTACCTTGCCAGTGTTACCGATGTATCTCAGCCTACTCACCAACAATTGCTTTTGTTTTCGCGATAACTTGTTTGGCATTTGGATAATAAACTTAATATAAAAATCTCCCCGGTCACTATCGCGCATAGAACGGATATTTCTGATACCTCGGTCAGATAGTCTCATCATGGTGCCCAGTTGGGTACCGGGTCTGATTTTCAGTTTAACATTACCATCCAAGGTCTTGACATCGGTTTCTCCACCCAATATTGCCAGAGTAAATGAAATAGGATGATCGACATAAACATCGGCTCCATCACGTCTAAAATATGGATCAGGGGCAACCTCAAAAGTGACATCAAAATTGGTAAAACGGAGATGAGTGCCCGTATCGGTTCCGCTTGGAATTTTGATCTTGTGCCTTTTGCCTTCTATTTCTACTTCTTCCTCCCCACCACGGACTGCTGTCATGAACGGAATGTGTAATGAGTAGTGAGGTTTGCGGGGTGCGCGTTTGCCAAATGGTGAGCCTGTCGATCCGCCAAAAAACTGCTCAAAAATTTCAAAGGGATCGGAAAATCCTCCAAAGTCACCTCCACCACCACTAGTACTATATGTATATTGAAATGGTCCTCCGCTAAAGCCCCCACCAAAAGGACCGCTAGGCCCTGAGCTTGCCGAAGGGTCAAAAGGCGTGTGACCAAACTGGTCATAGGCCTGTTTTTTCTGAGTATCGGACAAGATCTGATAAGCCTCGTTGATCTCTTTGAATTTAGTCTCGGCATCGGCTGATTTGTTGCGGTCGGGGTGCCACTGTAAGGCCAGCTTGCGATAAGCACTCTTGAGCTCGGCCGCCGAGGCATTTTTGGAAACCCCCAAAATATCATAATAATCACGCTTGGTTGACATATTTATCTTGACATTTTACGCTTTTTTGGTAATATAATCTTAGCGAAGCCGGGGCTCGAGTACCGATTGGTCGGTGAAAGTCCGATCTTTAAGTACCCACCGGCTTTTCTGTTTATTGCCTTTAGTACTTCTTCGGATGTAACAAATATATTTGGTTCTAATTTTTTCTTTAATGTTTTATAACCCAGATCATGTGCAGAGGAGTTTTTTCCAATAAGACTCCAGCGGATATGTTGATTTTCCCCGAACATTAGTTTTAATATCCATTCAATTTCCTTGGTGTGATTGGTATATTCCAAATCGATTTCCAAAAGAGATCTCGTTTTTAAGTTGTCTATCAAAAAATATAATAATACTGAAAATATTAAGATTGTATAAAGCCGTGGTTTACCTATCCTTCTAAAATGCTCTTGTAGTATTCTTTTTTCTTTTGCTGGTATATATATTGTGTATTTGGTTGAGTTTGAAGCTGCCAGTACGGTAGCCTGAGAAGTATCTTCAACTTTTCCCGACTGGTCAATTTGTAAACCCATGGTAGCAATTGTACTCCACGACTGCTAACTTGACAACAACTTCATATGTTTTGACATTTCTTAAGCACGTGCGTTGAAAGTGTAATAAGAATTCAAATTTAATACTAATGTCATCGCGAGCGAACGAAGTGAGTGTGGCGATCTAGATAGATTGCTTCGCTGTGCTCGCAATGACACTTTTTTTAAACAATATTTAGTGTTCCCGAAATAAAATGTCCGATTATAGCCCTTTGCAAGTCCATAGATTCCAGAATGGGGAAGGTCCTCTTGCAAACCCTCTTGTAAACTTTCTCACGAGCTAACTTGACAACAACAATTATAATTATATTAAGCTTTATGAATTATCATAATGGGAAAGAGTTGGGAGTAGTAATGGGAGGTATATTTTTGGTTTTCACTATTGGTATTTTAGGTGCAGTTGCTTTTGCTCCTAGAGAATCTTTTGAAGCATGGGCAACTTTTATGAATACTATGGTTAGGCCCACAGTAGGTATAGTAACAGGGAATTAGTGATTGTGAGAGTGTGGGACTTCTGGTACAATTTGCAAGCAATGGCTGCAAGTGATATCAAAACTACAAACAGGACTATCCCGCTCGATCGGGTGCGCAACATTGGCATAATTGCTCACATTGATGCCGGAAAAACGACCACTTCTGAGCGTATTTTGTTTTACACAGGTAAATCTTACAAGATAGGAGACATTGACGAAGGTGATACCCAGATGGACTGGATGGAACAAGAAAAAGAAAGAGGAATTACTATCGTTTCTGCGGCAACGACAACTTTTTGGACCGTCAAGGATGAATATTCTCCTGTAGGTAACGAATCGACCCGCATCAATCTTATTGATACTCCGGGACACGTGGACTTTACAGC
>CAYIGO010000098.1:0-2189 GCA_964362965.1 uncultured Gammaproteobacteria bacterium
AAAAGGAAAGGGATAAGTCAATGGATATAGGAATTGTGGGATTGCCAAATGTGGGGAAGTCCACCTTGTTTAATGCACTTCTAAAAAAGCAGCAGGCATTGGCTGCCAATTATCCCTTTGCGACAATTGAGCCAAATATTGGAATTGTTCCCGTACCAGATGACCGCTTGGCTAAATTGGCTGAGGTAGTGCACACCACCAAGATTGTTCCCGCAACTGTCAAATTTGTCGATATTGCAGGACTGGTTAAGGGTGCAAGCCAGGGAGAGGGACTGGGAAACAAATTTTTGTCCCATATCCGCGAAGTCGATGCGGTCCTGTATTTATTGCGGGATTTTGGTGATGAAAATATTATTCGTGCCGGATCAATCAATCCAAAAGATGATTACGAAATATTAAAATTAGAATTGGAATTGGCCAATATTATCAATAAACCAGAAATAGTAGTTTTAAATACCGATGAAGATAAGTTAATTGGCGATGGACTTCGTATTTGTGCCAAACTTGAAGAAGAATTGGCTTCTCTAAGCGAGACTGACGCCTCTGAATATTTAAAACAACTTGGTATTGAGAAAACTGGACTGGAGAAAGTAATTCAAGAAGCCTTTAAAATACTGGGACTACAGACTTTCTTGACAGCAGGGGAGATAGAGGCTAGGGCTTGGACCATTCGACGCGGTTCCACCGCGCTCATGGCCTCCGGCACTATTCACGCAGACTTTATGAAATATTTTATCAAAGCGGATTGTGTCAACTATGAAGACTTTATAAAATATGGTGGTTGGATCAAGTGCCGCGAGCAGGGAAAGGTCCGCACCGAAGGCCGTGATTATGTCATGGTTGATGGAGACGTAGTAGAATTCAAAGTTGGAGTCTGATATACTTGCCCTCATGAACAAATATAATCTCACGGTTTTGGTCAAAGGTGACCTCAAGGAAACAGCCAAAGACAAGTTTGTCGAGAAGATTGAAGCCTTGGTCAAGGTTCTAGACGGTAAAATTGGCAAAATTACCGAGATGGGCAAAAAGCAATTGGCTTATGCAATAAAGAAACAAAAAGAAGCTCAATTTTTGGCTTGGGTGCTTGAATTGCCCCCAAAAAGTGTAGTACAATTGGAAAAGAAACTCGTTTATGATAAAGAAGTGATGAGACATTTAATAGTTAGAATCTAACATGAGTGCAAGATCGTTGAACAAAGTAATCTTAATCGGTAATCTGACCCGTGATCCTGAGCTTCGCTATACTCCACAAGGAACCGCCGTCTGTACTTTGGGACTGGCTACTAACCGCGGTTGGGTCACAGACAATGGAGACAAAAAGGAAGAGACAGAATTTCACCGGATTGTAGCTTGGAATAAGTTGGCTGAGCTTTGTAATCAGCTGTGTGCCAAGGGCCGTAGAATTTATGTCGAAGGTAGACTTCAGACCCGTCAGTGGACTGGCCAAGACGGTCAGCAAAGACAAGCTACAGAAATTGTCATCGAAGATATGATATTATTGGATTCTTCTGGAAATCGTCCGCAAGCGGAGAAAGCCAGTCAAGCAATGCCAGTTAGTGATCAGGCCACGCCTGAACAAGTAGCAGAGGATATACCATTTTGAAAAATATGTTGACCAAACCGAAGATCAGAAAGAACAAAACATTTTGTTCGCTTTGCCGTGAGAAAAAAGAACCTCACTATAGAGAAGTAGCCTTGTTGTCGGGTTTTGTGACCGAACGCGGTAAGGTGGTACCCAAGGAAAGAAGTGGTCTGTGTGCCAAGCATCAACGTAAAGTGACTCTTGAAATCAAGCGAGCAAGACACTTGGGACTTCTAGCATTTGTTTCTGGATTGTAGTAGCATATTGTAATGCGTAAGAAATTAGCTATATTGTTTTTGATAATTTTTAGTGGGTATATTGGTTTTTTGTTTGGCCAGAAAAAGCTTCAATGGCAATTTTATAATTTTAAGCCAGCTATTGTTCTCAATTCTGAGGTTCCCAAGGACAAATATGTCAATTTTTCACTTTTTTGGACTGTCTGGGATAAATTGGCCAGAGGGTATGTAGACAAGACTTTGGTAGATTCACAAAAGATGGTATATGGTGCAATTTCAGGCATGGTCTCGGCACTTGGTGATCCTTATACAGTATTTTTACCTCCCACCCAAAACAAAGAAGCCAATGATGATTTGGCGGGTGAATTTGG
>CAYIGO010000099.1:0-2169 GCA_964362965.1 uncultured Gammaproteobacteria bacterium
TTGAGAACTGTGACTACGATGCTCACTTTTGCCATAGTTTTTCATAAATATCAGCCATTTTGTCCCAAGTCTGGGATTTTGCCCATGTCTGACCTGCTTTAACATCTGTCTTTGTCAATCTTACTTCGCTTGGATCTTTGAAAATCACTATAAACTTGGCAAAGGGTGCCATGTTTAAATAATCAAACTTTATTTGATTATTGTAGTGAGCAACTGCTTGGACACCTGCGGAAAGAGCCTCTAATATGGATAAATATCTGGAGACAAAAGCGTAGTCGTATTTTGGTAAATATTTATCAGCATTGGGAACACCGACATATTCATCGAGCTTGATATTGTGCAATTTTGCCAATCGACGGTATTCAGCCAGCCCATTATCAGGGTGATCTCGGCCGATAAAAATAGCTGTCTTAGACTGCGCCATAGGATATAAAATCGGGTTTTACTCCGTACCATTTAACATGAAAGTCACCGATGCAAATATTTCCGTTGGTCATGAATGCTGCCAGCCTATGCCAGAGAATTTGCTTTAATTTTGGGGCATCCGAGCCTTCATAGCCATGAAACGTCATAAAAAACTTCTTCTTCCAATAAAATATTCGCAAAAATAGTATCCAAAAAAAGACATCGTGAATATGCACCACGTCTGCCCAATCAAACAATTCTTTGTATTTCCAGATATTCCTCCATATTTCCCATTTGTCTCTTCCAACTTCATCTTCTGTCAAATATTTAATTTCGTATCCTCTACTTTCTAATATCTTGCTTACCATATACATATGTTTTTCCACTCCTCCAACCCTGGGCCATTTATATCTACTGAGCATCAATATGTTCATATCTTCTGAGCAAGGATGATAATATTATTAGGTTTCTTATAAAACAATTTTGCGATTAATGACTTTAGATGATAAAAATAATGGAATGCATATATCTCAACGGATTTCTCAACTTTATAACCCGTAATTGCTAATTCAAGTTTAATTATACTGGGAGTATATATGCGAACATGAGCATTGGGATTAACACCTTTATTTATCATTTCTTCTAACCCTTCATTTAAAGGAACCGATACAATTATATAACCACCTTTTTTAAGAGATGTATGAATCTTAGTAAGCACCGACAGAACTCTGCTTGGATTAATATGTTCAAGTACTTCTGATATTATGATGTAGTCAAAATACATTTTAGGAAGTTTAATTTTTGTAATATCTCCGATAATAAATTTCCACTTCGGATATTTTCTCTGTTTATCTAAAACAGAATCTTTCGATATATCTATTCCCCACAATTCACTACATTTATTTGACTTATTTAGTCTATCTTCGAGGGCACCCTGCCCAAAACCTATATCCATTAATTTTATATTATGTTTGTCATAAAAAATAAAATTATGAATTGTATTTATTCTATGGTAAGCCATTGGGTTGGATATTTTATCGATATTAACTCTATTCAGCTTATCCCATTTACTTCCGCTATTTAAATTTGGAATTTCTAAAGACTTTTTACTATATGTTTCGATAAATTCACTTATTAAATTATTGTTTGCGAGGATATTTCTTTCATCCTCTAGTTCAAATGCTTCGATGTATGATTGTTTCATATTGACTTAACTTAGTTTTTATGAATAAATATTAGTAATGGTTAAGAACCATAGACCACTGTCTTGGTTGATATTTTATATTTTACTGGTTTCTTTTCACTTTTTCTTCCCCAATAAAATTTTTGCTCTAGATGTCATTGATCCTTGGTCTACTACTGCCTCTCTAACACAACAAACAGCAAATCATCAGTCTGTTACTAACAATGGATATCTCGTGATTCTCGCAGGGTCGACGCTTGACGATTTTTCAACAATAGAGAAATTAAACATAGACGCTACACCACAAAGTTGGTTAAACAGTTCTACCAACGTACCGGCAACTATGTATTGGCATGCATCGGGTAAAAAATCGAATTATGTCTATACCCTCGGAGGTACACAATATCCTCCTCAAACCTCAAAAGATTTTGTATATATTGGTGAAATAAATAGTAGTGGAGATTTACAAAATTGGAGAACTTTATCTTCCCTCCCCACCCGTCTTTCGAAAGGAGCTGCAGCGAACGTGGGAAATTATATTTATTTTTCCGGCGGATTTACGGATAACGAAAACGCGGGTA
>CAYIGO010000100.1:0-2159 GCA_964362965.1 uncultured Gammaproteobacteria bacterium
TTGGCATGTTTAAGAAAGGCAATTATTAACAGAGGAGCACCCAAGATGAGTGCCAAATTAAAATGCCAAATGAGCGACACCAAAATCGCAGCTACATATAGCCATCTTTTGTTTCCTTTCCAGAGTTGGACAAAAGTATGGAAAAACCAGATAGACCACAAAAAGACTGGTGTAGTCGGAACTACTTCCCGCTCAGTATTGGATATCAAAAACGAGACTGCATAAATTAGTGATGGAATAAAACCAGCAACGTAATACATACTAGCAACTCCCAACAACCCAATACCCACTACTAACAACACCCCTCCGATAGGATCCATATTTGCAAGCCAATAAAATGGAACCTGAAGATAATAAAATAATCCCCCGATATAGATCCCGGGAGAAGAGGTGAGCTGACCAATCAGACGGAGATGTTTGTCAATTGCTATATCCTTGATCACCCATCCAGCCAAATCGTTATCGTGAGTATATCCAAACCGTTCACGAAATTGATAACCCCGCATAAATAGACCGGCTATCAAAGGTATAATTAAAAATATATATTTCATAAATTTTTTGGAAATCGGGTTCTGCGTTCTACAGTTATTCCTCCAAAATTAGCCGACACTTCTACTTTGGCATATGTATTTTGCCTGATCATCCATTTTTCCAAACGCTCAGGATGGGGTGGATCCTGCTCGTACAATAAGTATAAGTTTGGAATAGATTCTGTCTTGGGCAGTTTGTGATATTTGGTGTTGCCCAACCAAGTAAATAAATATTCATAAGCATAGGGAATTACCGGTGGTACATAAACATCTATATTAAAGTCCCTGTCTTTAGTATCATTATATATCCAGTCAATAGCTAGTTTTTGATTTTTGAAGTTTATGGTTGTTGGACTATCAAATTTTGGGGATAAATAATTTTTGATTAATGGTAAATTTTGTTTAATAAACACAAGTATAAACAAGAAATAAATGATAGATCTGAATTTTTTGCCCGGAAAGATAGAAATTAAATAAGTGAATACAATAATAAATAAAAGATATGATCCAGTGAAGTAATAGCCGTAAACATTTCCGTTGTTACCCCTAAAAAACAACATTCCTATGCAAATAGATATCAAAATACATATTATCGTCCAAATTTTTGGGTGAATCTTTTTGATATTGACTAGCATTGATATTAAAGCCAAAAGTCCAAATGAATACCATGCCCGCAAGTCACTTGGAAAAATATTGGAAAAATAAGTATTAAAATAAAAAGGGATCCTAAGCTTAATCACCTCTAAAAAACCAATACGAAAACTGTCTTTTTCAAATAGAAAATTTGTGATATTACGGCTTAAAATATTGTCGTGACGGATGTCAAAAATAATCTGCGGAAGCATTGTAATTAAAAATACTAAAGCTGATATCATAAATTGAATTAAACTTGGACGATTTTTGTATTGCCAAATAAAAAATATGGCTACGGCCGGAAAAAAGAATATTTCAGTGGCGCTGCCAAACTGCATGGCTAGTCCCAAGAAAAACGACAAACCTATCCAAGCCCATCTTTTGCCATCTTGGATCGCAAACATAAAATAAATTATTAGAGTGCTGATTAACAACATGGGGGTAGGATTACTTAACCAACGGGATGATTGCATAATATGGAACGAAAACCCTGATACTAAAGCCGCAAGCAAACCGGTCTGAAAACCTTGAATTTTATTACCTAAATAAAAACAAAAATAAACAGCAATGACTGTAGTAAGGCTCAAAAATACGGATGGCCAAACAGGGTTACCATTACCCAAAAGATAAGGCAGGGCAATCAACCAGTAATACCAAGGACCTCTAAATATTCCTTCTATCCCCGTAGTTGGTCCAATCAAAAAAAAGCGGTTATTGTGCCAAAATTCCCAAATTACAGAGGCGTCCCGGCCTTGATCATAATAAAATCCCAAAATATCCGGGATTCTATATACTCTAATAAATAAAGCTATCACCAAAATAGATATTAGTATTAATATCGTTTTACTTTTCATAATGTCCAAGCTTATAAATCTTTACTCCCCAAGGCATGGTCCAGAGGTCATCTATTTTTACCCAACCAAAGCCAGCGATTTCCCAAAGTGGATTACCAACCGGCTTGCAATCGGGATCTTCACAAATGACAAATAGTTGATC
>CAYIGO010000101.1:0-2146 GCA_964362965.1 uncultured Gammaproteobacteria bacterium
TCGGGATCTGGGTTTGGGGATGGGTCGGGAGTTGTGGGTTGTGAGGGGATGGATCCAGCAGGAAAAGATGAGGCTTGGATTTCATCCTGGTGGCGAGAGCCGTTTTCCATAAGCCACGAGGCTATATCAAAAGTATTTTTGGTAACTTTATTTGAGGTAAATCCAAATGTCCCCTTGGTCAATCCTTGCATCAGATTGGTAGCAATATCGGAATTAATAACCATATTTTGAGATCTAATTAGCTCAGATGTGATTTCAGAGAGACATGAGGCAATTGGGTCTAATGAACCATTAAAGTAGACCAATTTCTGATTAACGAGAGACTCTGTCTGTGAGAGTTCACTTAAATCTGTAATTCCCATTAAGATATTTAGGTCAGATATCACAGTTCCGGAAACTATTTTTAACTTAGAGGGATCGATAATACAATCGGGTTTTGGTACGACTACCAATTGAAGTTCGCCCGTGTCCATATTGTAGCTGACTTTGTCTACCAACTCGGTCTGTCCCGGGAAAGTGATTACCAGGTTTCTATCACCTAAAGCTCCACCAATAGTATTTATGCCAACCAGTCGATTGAAGTCTACAGTCATCGGTGACTGACAATGAACCGATATTTGTTTTCCCGCCAGCTCTAAACTTAATTTAAGGGCTAAAGCTGAGGCGACAGAATCAAAAGAAGGTGTGGGGGGCAGAAGGATTGAAATCCTGTTGCTTTGGGAAAAATCTATCTTAATCATCGATTGTAAAGGCGATTATACGATCATTTATCCGAAAATCAACTGCCCCAGAAAAGACCGCCCCAAAATCGCTGCCAGCTTTTATCAAATTGAGATCGGACTTACCAGATTTCATGGTTCTAAATTTGATATCTTGAATAATTTCACCATTTCTGACCAGATGTAATTGGTTGGTTTTGTTTATCTGTCCGGTCAGGCATTTGCAGCCAGCAATATGATCGCTATTCATATCAAATTCAGCAGTAATTTCTGCCTCCCCCAAAATCTTTTCGTGGGCTCTTGGATTCAGGGTTTTTTGGACTAGTACTTTCAAGTAATCCAATAATTCATAAATTATTTCAAAGGTTTTTATTTTTACTTTTTCTGTTTCGGCAAGTTTTCCAGCGGATGATGATACACGGACGTTAAACCCAATAATGGGAATATTTTGTGGTGCAGCAGACAGAATATCGGATTCACTAATGTCGCCCGTTCCTGATAGGGCAATTTCAATTTGAGGATCAAGAGAAGCGATGATTGCTTCCAATGATCCTAATACATCAGCTTTGAGAATCACGCGGACAACCCCGTTTACATTTTTGTTTTTTGGGGCATCAGCCAAGACAGTATGACTATTTGGCTGTGAACTAATGATTTTTCCCACAGCCACAACCTCTGATAGTCCGAAGATTTCGACAGGTATTGAAGGACCAGCAGAATCCAATAATTCTCCCGTAGTCGCATAAATAGCTTTGATTTTGCCGACTCCATGATTTGTAAAAAGCGAGGCTCCTTTGCTAAGAGTACCATTTTTGATTACGACTATAGCCATGGCTCCGCGTTTTGGATCGAGCCTGGATTCCAGGACTACCGCTTCCAGAATTCCATCGGGGTCAGCTTGGGGTGGATTCATATCACTAATTAAATTCAACATGTCCAAAAGCTCTGGTACTCCAGTGCCAGTCTTGGCTGAGATTGATACGACGGGGATTGTACCCCCAAAGCCCTCGACCAAAACTCCAACCTCTGAAAGCTGAGTATATATTTTTTGGATATTCATTCCTGGTAAATCGGTCTTGTTGATAGCAACTACAAATGAAGTATTGTTGGCCAGTAAGAGCTTGGCGCTTTCGATCGTCTGAGGCATTACTCCATCGTCTGCTGCCACAATTAAAATTGCTAAATCAGCCAAATTGTTGCCACGCATTCTCATCTTTGAAAATGCAGCATGGCCTGGAGTATCGATAAAAGTACAGCCACCTACTTGAAATGCTCTTGTTGACTGGGTTATTCCTCCGACTTCTCCTGAAGCAATATTGGATTTACGCAAAAAATCCAACAGAGTAGTCTTGCCATGATCGACATGACCTAAAATTACTACTATTGGTGGACGATTTTGCATTATTGGTCATTGGTGTCAACAACAA
>CAYIGO010000102.1:0-2143 GCA_964362965.1 uncultured Gammaproteobacteria bacterium
GGTTTGTGAGAAAAGCCTACATATTCTACTATCTTTCCCTTGGCTTTGGCTTTTTGAATGGCAGGACCCAAATCTGTATCTGACGAAATTAAAATAATCCGGTCACACAAATCTTCATACGCTGCCTCCAGCATGTCAACTGCAATTTGCACATCCACTCCTTTTTCGTGATATTTTCCATCTATTTTTAACAAATACCCAAGCTTATAAGTATACCCAGCGTTCTTTAATCTCCCTAATAATTTTTGCTGTCCGTCAAATAGTCTTTCAGATTTTGGGGTTCCATCTTGTCTTACTTTTCCAATGAAGTAACACTTCTTTACTATTTTTCTGTTTCTAGCAATAAATTTTGCAAATTTCCCCAAATCCAAATTTAAAAGATGGCCAATATTTAGCTCCTTTAGCTTAAAATAGAAATTGCTCCCATCAATAAAAATCGCTACTCTTTCAGTCATAAATAAAGTGTAACACAAATAAAAAGCCTCGCAAATGTCTTTCGACCTCACGAGGCGGTTTAGTAATTGATATTATAACTACTTAATTGACAAATGCAAGCGCTTGGTATTGTGTTAGAATTTCAATATGGACAAGATTGAAGAATTGTTGACCCGCGGAGTGGCTAATATTATTCCGGGGCGTGCTGAGCTGGAAAAAATATTACGTTCTGGCAAGAAACTAAATATCTATTGTGGATTTGACGTTACCGCTCCCCAGTTACACATAGGTAACGCTGTTCCTATGCGGAAATTGCAACAATTTGTCGATCTTGGACATAGTGTTACCTTTCTGATTGGTGATTTTACGACTCTAATTGGTGATACTTCAGACAAAGAAACTGAAAGACCAATTATTGCCGAGAATCAAATTGAAGAAAATTGGCAAAATTTCGCTAAACAGGCAGGAAAGTTTCTCGAACTATCTAAGATATCTGTCAAACGTAACTCAGAATGGTTGGATAAATTAACTCCAAGAGAACTTATTCGCATTATCCGCCGTTTCTCTCTAAACGATTTTATCTCCCGCGAGCTAATCAAAAAGAGACTCGCTTCTGGAGAATCTGTCAATTTATCTGAGGTGATTTACCCCGCTTTACAAGGCTATGATAGCTACTTCATGGATACAGATATCCAGGTGGGTGGTACTGACCAAACATTCAACATGCAGGCCGGTCGAAATTTACAAAAACAGATCAGGAACAAAGAATCGTTTGTGATGTCATTTGGCTTTCTGACCGGTACAGATGGACGCAAAATGAGCAAATCCTGGGGTAATGCCATTTGGCTTTCCGACGAACCCAACGAAATGTATGGCAAAGTGATGTCGATCAAAGATGAATTGATTCCTGAATACTTTTTGTTGGCAACAAAGATTGATATGCCAAGCGAAAAAGATCCCATGCTTCTCAAAAAAGCTTTAGCTTTGCAAATAGTAACAGAGTTGCATAGTGACAAGGCCGCAGCTGCGGCCCAAGAGTATTTTGAATCTACTTTTCAAAAAGGACAAGTTCCAGAGAATATCATGCCATCCATATCTCCGTCCGTAAATATTTTGGATCAACTCGTTGATAATAATCTCGTTTCTTCTAGGTCAGAAGGTCGTAGAATTATCGATCAGGGCGGAGTCACTGTAAATGGTCAAAAAGTCAAAAATATTAATGAAACGGTGAATTCAGAAGCAATAATCAAAGTCGGATCACGAAAGTTTATAAAAACAAAATAAAACATGGCTAAAGCCAGTTACGAATATCTACTTGCTTACAAAATTACGGTGCCAATATACGACTACACTGTAGAATTTTGTAACCGTTGCTCCCCCTATCATCCCAATCTTCCCGATCACCCCAATTTTCCCAATCTTTCTTCGTCCCGGACGCATGACCAAATGGTCCAGGCAGCACGGTCCGGCATGACCAATATACCTGAAGGGTCGAAGCAAATTTGAAGAATTGCTCAGAGATTTTCTTGCTTATGCCAGACAACACAAAATTCCCATCTGGCCACGAGAGGAAGCGATACGGAAGATCAGGGAGATTGGGGAGATATGGGAGATAGTAAGACAAAATCCCACTCTCCCCGATTCCCCTAATCCACCAAGCCAACTACCTAACCGACAAGCTCATAAAGTCTCTGGAAGAAAAACATGC
>CAYIGO010000103.1:0-2079 GCA_964362965.1 uncultured Gammaproteobacteria bacterium
TGGGCATGGAGCATAGATATCTCATCAATGATCAAAATATTTGTCTTGTGAAATCTGGTCTTGAGATAGGTCTTGCCCAAAATAGAATTGAGATCTTTGTCTGACATGATATCTTTTATCCCAATCCCCGACCAGGAATGAATAGTCATGCCCGAGAGATGAGTGGCGGCAATACCGGTGGAGGCAGTGATCCCGACATTTATTTTTTTGTCTTTCAAATACTCGATAAATTTGCCTAAGGTATAGGTCTTGCCACTGCCTGCTGCTCCAGTCAGAAAGACATTGTGACCTTTTTTTAAAATCTTGAGGGCCTCGTTTTGTGTCATGTAATTACTAGGGAGTAATTAGAGTACCAATTTCCTCACCATTTATAATTCTACCTACATTGTCAAAGTCACTTATATCAAATACCACGACAGGGATTTTTCTTGCACGGCACAAATCAAAAGCGGTTGCATCCATGACTGTCAGCCCACGGGTTAAGGCTTCTGAAAAAGTGATTTTGGAAAATCTGGTGGCATTTTTGTGAGTTTTGGGATCTTGGTCATATACTCCATCGACATTTGTAGCCTTCAAGAGTATGTCTGCATTTATTTCAGCTGCTTTTAGAGCAGCTGCAGAATCGGTAGTAAAGAAAGGGCTTCCTGTACCTCCTCCAATAATAACTACACTTCCCTTTTCCAAGTGGTGAATTGCCCGCTTTCTAATAAATGGTTCGCAAACTTGGTCCACACGCAAGGCTGACATTACCCTGGCTGGCACACCGTTAATCTCTAATTCATGACCGAGAGCTAATGCATTCATAACGGTACCAAGCATCCCAATATAATCTATCTGAGCCGGATCACCTTCTGTCCCCTTGTAATTTCGACCACGGAATATATTTCCTCCTCCATTGACTATTGCGAGTTGTACTGGTGTGGTCTTAAGCAATTTTTTGATGCCAAGTGCCAAAAGCGATACAAACTCAAAATCGATACCCGTCTTTCCTTTTCCTACCATGGATTCCCCAGTTAGCTTTAAAAGTACTCTCTTATACTTAAGCATCTGAAATTATTATACACCTAAATTTTGATTAAAATATTCATTTTATATTACATTTGTGCACCGTTAACATATGCTACCTCAGCCTTTCCAACGATATATGCGACAGCCCCAAAAGGAGAAACAATTATTAATTCCGCAGCGAACATTTTAATTATATTATCAAGAGTGCTCAATATCTCAGTGTCATTACCGTGAGCTTGATAAAATCTTTCCATTAACAGTTTCTGTGCTTTATCGTTAGTTCTTAGTACCTCCCAGGCAGCTCTAAATTCGCGATCTTCTTTGACAATTTTACCTAATTTATAATCGTTCCCAGCGGACTTTCCAAAAGCCTCTGCAACAACATTTACCGATTCATAAAATTCATTCATATCTAATAATATCTCATATGTATAGAAAATGCAGTATAATTAATTTATGAATAAAATCCGTTTGGTTTATTTGTATCTGTTTGCAGCAGTGGGATTGGTAACTGTCATTATTGGGACGGTCAGAATGGTGGATCTGGGGCTAAAAGTCTTTGTCTTTCAAAATGCCGATAAATATGAAATATACCCGAGCAAACTTCCCGACGGTCAGCCAGAATTGACAGCCCTCGAAATGCAAGCTCGTCAAGACCGCGAAACTAGACGAAATCGTGAGCGAGATCTGGTGGCTGCGCTCTCAATGCTGGTCGTTGGCCTGCCTGTCTATTTGTATCATTGGAAAACCATTCAACATGGCAGTTAGATATCAACAGGCATTCAAGGAAATGTGGGCAGGAAACACTCCCCTATTTGAAAAGTTTGCCCAGATGGGCATGGATCATCCCCAGTTTCATATTCTGGGTAAACAAGTATTGAAGATTGTGGAAGATGCTGAGCGCAAGCTTTGTGGCAAGATGGAAGGCGGAGGCTATGCCAATTATTCAGCCAATCTGGCTGATAAATTTAGAGGTGAAGTCAGAAAGTCATTAAAGTTCATTGATTTTGTGGGGGCTTATGATGCCAAGACATTTGCAACAACTTCATGGGGAGTTTTGAGTTCCAGGGA
>CAYIGO010000104.1:0-2079 GCA_964362965.1 uncultured Gammaproteobacteria bacterium
ACAGTTCTTGAAAATAAATATTTAATAACCGAATCCAAATCATTTACACTTTTAACCATATTTACTTTTACACTTCTTGCTGTCATTACAGCCAGCTGGCCCGTGGCTTGGATATGGTTAATAATGTTTATCATCTATTCATTTGTGTCATTTGATCTTGGTATAATCCGTAATTTGATCTTTACTCCACTTGCTATAATTCTGGTCAACATCACAAGTCTAATTATCAGATTTCTCTCTGAAAGATCTCAAAAAGAATATATCAGAAAAGCCTTCTCCTATTATCTTTCCGATTCAGTACTTAAAGAAATTCTCAAAGATCCGTCTAAGCTTAGACTTGGCGGTGAGCGGAAAGAAATCACAGTCTTGTTTACCGATATTGCAGGATTCACCAGTATTTCCGAAAAAATGGATCCCGTAGACTTGGCTAAACTACTGAACGATTATTTGACCAAGATGACGAATATTGTTTTTGCAAACGCAGGAGTACTCGATAAATATATTGGGGATGCAGTCATGGCCTTTTGGAATGCCCCTATTGCCACTCCTGATCATGCATATCTGGCCTGTAAGACAGCTTTGGAAATGCAGAAAGAAGCAGGGGAATTTGGAATGAGAATTGGAATCAATACCGGGGATATGGTGGTAGGAAACATGGGATCTCAAATGCGTTTTGATTATAGTTTACTAGGTGATAATGTAAATCTAGGCTCAAGGCTTGAAGGAATAAATAAAGAATATGGCACTAAAATATTAATCTCCCAATCCACTCAATCTCTAATCTCTAATAAACTTGTCACTAGATTTATCGACACAGTGGCGGTCAAAGGCAAAGAGAAGGGGGTAAGAATATATGAGTTACGTGAGACTGATTATCCAAAAGAATTTGATACTGCGCGCGCGTTGTACGAAAAAGGGGATTTTGCCATGGCAATAAAAATATTTGAAAAAATAACTGATGATCCACCAGCCAAAGTGTTTCTCAAACGCTGTCAGGAATTTATCAAAAATCCGCCACTCGGTTGGGACGGAATCTATCACGCTAAAGAAAAATAATTATTTCTTCACAAACACCACAGCATTGGGGAGTTTGCGGCCGGGGCCGTAGACATAGCGACCATTGAATATCATAGCAGTAGACCCACCTACATCCAGATTGAGAGCACCTGTGGCTCCCAAAGCCTTGAATACATATCCAAATTCACGCATATTGACGTTTGTAGCTGCCACCACCATGATATTTTGTTGATTACGGACTCCGATACCCATTTTTAATCCCTTGGATTTTTGTTTGTCAGATAATCCCGATTGGTTTTCGTCAATTTGGACATTGCCACCATCTAGAAGTCCTGGATAATTTATAATCCCAGCATTAAGTCCTCCACCAAATCCAGCTGAATTATTTTGGTAGTGTGCGCCTGAGCCATCAATATAAACTATAGCTCTGCGTTCATTCCATCCCAATTTGTCTCCATTGATCCATTTATCAAGCTTGGTATTATAAACTGGGAAATCAAATGAGTTCTTTTTGGCAGAACAATCAGGATAAGTATCGGGACAAAAATATGAGCCATTGACTCCTGCATAGCCTCCGTTTCGAGTTACATAGTCGGCAAGTGACAAAGCAACACAGTCAGAGGTGCAATTGTCGTTGTTTCCTGTATCAGTGACGACTCGAGTGCCGGACAAATCGATGGCCATGATAGTGGCGTTAAAAGTCCCAACATCAGTTTTGACCGCGACATACGAAAGACCAGCATTTGGAGGACCAGAAATAACTGGAATGGGTATTGCTGTTGGAGTAGGTGTAGGAGTGGGGGATGGTATTGGTGTGGGAGTCGGAGTGGGGGTTGGCGCTGGCAATATTATTGCAATAGGTGTGGGGGTGGGAAGAAGTGTGGGTAGCAGTTTTGTTTCCACCGCAGGCTTAATAAAAAAAGAGGTAAAGAAAGCTAAAACAGCAGCCAGAATTTTATCCATAATTTAGAAAATTATGGCATAGGGCTTTTTAAATTGCCATCCCCAATATATATAAAGAATATTACAAACTTAACGCACGTGCGTATAAAATGTAAAATT
>CAYIGO010000105.1:0-1987 GCA_964362965.1 uncultured Gammaproteobacteria bacterium
ACGGAAGGACACCGTACAAATAAATCCAACATGTGTCGTACTTCGATAAACTCAGTACAGAGCATGAATAAGGATTAAAGTAATCCAAATTTATGCACACCTGAAAGGGTGTGTTTTTGATTACTTTGGTCATAGCAAGGTGGTACCACGAAGAAGCCTCGTCCTTGTCCCGATGTCCATCGGGATTGGGGCGAGGTTTTTTGTTGGCAAAATATATGATCAAAGAAATAATTACTATAAAAATAGGCACAAGCGTGTCGTTTACCAGCAGAGGGGTCCTCGATGAATATCGAATCGATCACCTTGCGGCTCAAATAGGTAAATTACAGCAATCAGGCAGGGGAGTGGTTGTCGTGGCTTCTGGAGCCGTGGCATGTGGTCATAGAATCAATCACAATCTAGCCAGAACCGATGCTGCTAGTGTCGGCCAAGCTATTTTAACCTCCACTTTTTTTGAGATATTTAAAACAAAAAATTTACACTTGGCTCAGATTTTAGTTAGAGCAGATGACATTACTCTTGACCTTGCAAAAACAGTACATGGGCTTATGTCTATTGGAGTTGTGCCGTTGTTCAACGAGAATGACGCAATTACCACCAAAAGCGATTTCCCTTTAGGTAATGATTTTTTGGCAGTTAAACTGGCACAGTGCATTGGTAGCCGGACTTTATTAATCCTTTCGACTATGCAGGGATCCAAGTTTGGTGTTGGCGGTGGAGAAGCCAAGCTGAAAGCTGTCGAGCTAGCTAATAGTACAGGAATCGAAGCCGTGATCTTGGATGGAAAAGTTAAAGATATTTTACTTAAAACTTTATGTTAGAGAAGTTTGGTATCATTGGTAGCGGACACATTGGTTCTGCTCTTCAATCGGGGCTTGCTAGAGCTGGTTATGCAGATATTCTGGCTTCAAATGATGAATCCAATAATATTAGTGTTGTAACCGATTCTGGTATAGTTTTTTTGGCGGTAAGACCCGTGAGGGCTTGTCAAGTTTTAGATCAGATCGAGCCATATCTAAAAGATAAGATATTGATTTCACTTGTTGCAGGTCTCAGTATTTCAATCAGAGATGTAGATGTTTTTAGATTAATGACTAGTTTGTTGATTTCTGAGAATATGGGGTTAAATATTGTCTGGACAGAAGTGAAGACTAGTGAAGATTCTAAAAGGAGAGTAGCTCAGCTGTTGGCGAAATTGGCTCCCACAAGATGGGTCAATAGTGAAGAAGATATTGATCGAGCAACACTTAGTGTGGGAGCGGCTCCAGGGTGGATTGCTGAAATAATTTCTCATTTGCCACCAGAAATGTTGGCCCAGACTTTTGAATATTTGAGAAATACGGGTGTCACAGCCAAAGATTTGGCTCAGAAAGTTGCGACTCCGGGCGGGATAACCGAAAGCATGATCGAAACTTTGGAGTTTGGGGCTAGACTTAAATTGTCTTTTGACCAAGGAAGCACTAGAATGGATTTAATTAAGCAGTGGTATAGAAAAATATGAGATATTCAAAGCTTTTTCCCAAGACCATGCGGGAACCCAAAAAGGACATGGTCGCTGTTTCCCATAAGCTGTTATATATGGCTGGATTTGTCCGTGAGCTTTCTGCTGGCCGTTATGAACTATTGCCTCTAGGGATGCGGGTTTTTCAAAAGATTGTCAATCTAATTGATAGAGAAATGGAAGCTATCGGTTCACAGAGATTTAGTATTCCATTATTACAACCCATTGAATATTGGCAAAAATCAAACCGCGATAAAGCCTGGGGTAGTCTGTTGATGAAAATTAAAGACAGAAATGAGTCAGAATTTGCCTTGAGTGCTACCGGCGAAGGGATAGTCACAGAAATGGTAAAAGAGACTAAGCCATCACACAAGGATCTACCCATAGTTCTTCATCAGTTTATTGCCAAATTTAGAGATGAAATGAGACCACGAGGTGGCCTTTTGAGGGTCCGTGAATTTGTGATGAAAGATGCTTATTCTTTCC
>CAYIGO010000106.1:0-1976 GCA_964362965.1 uncultured Gammaproteobacteria bacterium
GATTATGATGTCCTAGGCTGTCAACTTCTAAATGAAGATCAATCTATCCAGCCATCTTGGGGTTATTTCCCGACTCTAAGACGGATATTTCAGTTTCAAGTCTTTGTTGATAACTTTCCTATCATTCGTAAATATATAGACTCAATTCATGTCCGTGATTTATCCAGATTTAAAACAACTCAAAAAGTGGATTGGGTGATGGGGGCATTTGTGATGCTCAGACGCGATGTATATGAAAAAACCGGTGGCTTTGATGAAAATTTTCATATGTTTGGAGAAGAGGTTGAATTTTTATTTAGAATTGCAATATTGAATTTTGAAATTTGGTATTTTCCTGAAGCAAAGTGCGTTCATCTACATGGAGCCAGTACTGGACTGACATACGCTTTTATTGGTGAGATGAAGGGTTACTTATATTGGTTCAAAAAATACAATTCTCCTCTCGAACAGTTTTTATTAAAAATAATTTTGCTGTTTGGCTGCGCCATCCGCATCCCCGCTTGGGCTGTCTGGGGCAAGTGGGATCTTGTAAGATCTTACATCCAAATTCTACCTCGACTTGTTAAAGAGTTTTAGCTTCTCGGAAGACCAGAGGATAAGAGCAATAATAAGCTGTTTCCACCAGCCGTTGTACCAGATACCGGCCTCTGTTCGGTATCTCTGAGCAGAAGGTAAGGTATTTGGCTTATTTAATAATTTCCGGATTGGATAAATAATTATTTCCCAAAGATTTCTATATTTATCTGGTGAGGTTTGCTTGGTACTTTGGCCATGACCATGAACAATGGCCACTCTCGGATCAAAAACAACTTTTAGTCCCACTTGTCTGAGTCTTCTGCAGAAATCCATATCTTCAAAAAACATAAATACTTCCTCGGTAAACGGTCCGACAACTTCTAAGGTTTTCCTGGAAAAGAACAGACAAGCCCCAGAGACTGAATTAACCTCGATAGGAGTTTTTGACTCGGGTGTAAATTTATTTTTATTGAGAATGGTATTTATAATACTGGGCTCTGGAAAAACTGAGCCCTGAGGAGTTCCGTCAGTATCTACAAATTTCGGACCGACAACACCAATTTTCGGATCACTTTTCAACAGTTCCAACTCCGTATTAAAGTACTCTTTTGGTAATTTAGTATCCGGGTTTAGGACCAATATATAATCCCCTGTGGCTTTTTTTAGACCCTGATTCCAGGCGTGGGGTAGACCAATATTAGTTTCGTTTTGAATAAATGTAATACGAGGGTCACTTCCAACCATCGGTTTAGTCTTTGAACTATTATCAATCAAAATAAGCTCTAGGTTTGGGTATTTCGTATCCAAAACAGACTTGATACAACGGGCAAATGCCTGACCCACATTCCAATTGACAATTATGACACTAATTTTTTCCATAAAGCCCATAAAGTCGGAACTAAATAACCAGGATGTTGAGCGATTCGTTTAATCAAACTGATAATATGAGCAGGCCACAACTCAGAATCAATATTCTTCCAGACAGCGATTAGATAATTGCGCTCTTTAATATACTGAAGTTTTTTGGCAGGAAAAGATTTTGGAAAAGTACCCTCGGTAAGGTGATCAACTCGGCACTTGGGATCCCAGATTATCTTATATCCTTCTTTGTGAGCACGCAGTCCCAAATCCAAATCTTCAAAATATCCCGGAGTAAATATGGGGTCAAAGCCACCAAGTTTATTCCATAAATCACGCCGAATGGCACTACTACCTCCGGATGGCCAAAGCGAATCGTGAAGCTGACTATCGAGCTTGCCATTTGTAAACTCCAACAATCCATTTACCCATTTACCATCAGCCCAAGAGCGTCCGTTTTCATTAAATGTCACTGCGAATACTAAGGGATCGGAAAAATGCCTCAGTGTATTTTCAACCAAATCTTTCTGAGGCTTTAGGTCTTGATTAAGTAAAAATACAATATCGCCAGTGGCTTTCTGAAATCCATCATTAACTGATAT
>CAYIGO010000107.1:0-1953 GCA_964362965.1 uncultured Gammaproteobacteria bacterium
CCTTTCATCATCATTCTTCCCTAAAGTAATATTTACATAGGTAGTAGAATATTCTTTGAAAAAGTCAGGAAATTTATCAGCCCATTCGACAATGATTAAATCACCATGGTCGATGCGATTTTTTATTCCCAATCTAATTAGTTCGTCCACGTTGTCCATTCGATAACAATCAATGTGAATGAATAGTTTGTCAGATCCAGGGATCTTATATTCGGTTTCCAAGACATAAGTGGGGGAGATGACATTTTCCCTAATGCCTAGTGCCTTAGCAATCTCCTTAGTTAGAGTAGTTTTTCCAGCTCCTAGCGGACCAGACAAAGCAATAATATTTGGTTTCTTGGCCAAGATATTTTTTGCGATTGTCTCTATCTCGTTCCTCTTAAAAATATTGCTTGCCATGGTCGGTAATTGGAATAAAAGGTGCGTTCCTGTAAGACTTCACCTTTGCGGACCACTTTCCAGTCAAAGGCAGATTTAGTTCCCCAAGCTGGCCAATCGACCTGCTGGACGACACCTTTGTTTAGATTTGGATCGTCTTGATAAAGTGCTGGTGGAGGAGGAGTGACGTCCCAAATACGGGCTTTGGAAAGTGTCACTTCGCGTCCGTCTTTGGTGCCATAAAAATCAATCACCAGTTTGTTTGTCTTTTTATCAAATGCGGTTTGGATCAAAATATAATTTCCGGTGTCATTTTTGAATTTCAGATCGACACTGGGTGAAAAAATGGTGGCATCAAATCCCGGCTGAGAATCGTTTTCATAATAATGGACGCGATAAGCATGGGCGGTTCTTTCAATGATTGGCAGACCGGCGTCCAAGATAGTGCGAAACAAAGTTGATGATACTTGACAGACACCACCCCCATCACCAAGAACTGTCCGCCCATCTTTGATAATATAGGCCGCTTTGTAGCCAGTAGCAGCAGAAATATCACCAATATATTTGACAAATGAAAAGACTTCGTCCGGAGCAACCAATATACCATTGATGGTATTTGCTGATTTATCAACATTGAATAATCTATTGGGGATTGATCCTGAGGCATCAGAAATCCCGCGGCCAATTAATTCTTTGATTCCAAGTTTGTTGACATCTGAAGTTTTGATATCCGGTTCTGTCAATTTGACCGATAAATCCATGGTAATACTTTGAATTCCTTCCTCCAGTTTTGTGAATTTATCCAAAAGCATTCTTACAAGCTCACTATCATTAAGCACTACTCCCGGTTTGGCTGGTAAAAATTCCTCGACTTTTCCTGTACCTACAAATTTGAAATGGGCATTTTGGGGTGGAACATTGACTGCCATAGACAGGTCACTTACCCAGGTTTCAATAAGAGGCATTTTCCAACCATCGGGATCTAGCCAGGAAATCAACTGGTCGGATTCTAAATTCCAGGTGTGACCATCGTGAGTCAGAATAATTATTTTGTTCAATAGATTTTCTGCTCTCTTTTGAAGCTTCTCTACCTGTGATTGAGAAATCTTGGGTTTTAGTAAAACTACAGGAATGTCCATTTCAAAAATAGATTTGGAAATATTATCTCGGACAAGTGATACCAAGCGTCTCTCCTCCACCTTTTGACCATTTTCTCCAGATGAAACAGTGATCAGATTTTCCAAAATCTTGATCTCCGGGTCAGCCGCGGGTATGTCTATTTCACCTGAGATGGTGGATATTTTGTCTATGAGCTGGTTTTCACTCAGAGTATAGATAAGGCGGTCGCCATCCGAGATAGAAGCGTCATAATCAAAGACCAATGTAATATCTGAAGATTTAATCTTCCAAAGGCTTGTCCCAAAGCGCAAGGTTAACCCCTTGTTTTCCAGACCACTCTTTAATTCTTGGACTGCTTTGGCATGGCGGTCCTTTTGCCAATAAAAAAGCTTTATTGTTAGTCCAGACAATATCGTTAAAAAAAGTATTCCTGCAAAGATTTTTTTCATATCTAAA
>CAYIGO010000108.1:0-1883 GCA_964362965.1 uncultured Gammaproteobacteria bacterium
GTGCGCCTAGCAAGAATCGAACTCGCATCAACTGTTCCGAAGACAGTTGCTCTATCCATTGAGCTATAGGCGCTCTGGGTGTAATTTTACACTATTTGGCGCAAAGGACGGTGCCTACGGGGTCAGATTCTTCCAGATATGTCTTGCCATCATAAAAAGCTGAAGCCCCACCACCATCTAAATTTATGGCTGATTTGATTGATATATTTAGCAGTTTTAGAATTTCAGGAAGATCATTTAAATAAGGTCCCAAGACTAGAGCTTGGGGATTATAAAATATTGCAAAATATAATTTATTATCGGAGGACTGTATCGCTATTCCTCGTCTGGCCGATTTATCATTTATAGTATTCACTTTGATTGGAAGATTACTGTTCCACAAGACAGGCCCAGTCTGGAGAGCCCAATTGGCGGCATTTGGCATTTCATAACCAACGCCTTGGTCTGAGACATAGCCATTAAACAATCTATTATTTTGGCTAGGGTTTAAGACGATATTATTGGCCTTAACAAGGCCTATCGGTTTATTTTGGGTAGTATAAAATCCGCCATTTGCGCCGTAAATACATTTTTCAGAAGTCATAATATCTCTAAATTTTTTTGAGTTGTCCCAATTTGGAATTAAACTTATATTTGAAGACTCAAAAATCATATAAGAGTAGCTATTGTTTTGATAAATTACTTGTTTTGGTGAGGAAGTAGGATATACTGAAAATATGGCTGCTAATATCATTTGTAAAAGTTGTGGTAATGTCATAGAAATCAGTGAGGCTCTCACTGAATCTATTGTAGCAACAGAAAGACTCAAATACCAAAAAATAGAATTGGATCTGCGCAAAAAATCCAATGAATTGGAAGAAAAGAATAGAACCATGGAACTTTCTATGCAGAGGCAGCTGGATATTGAACGTAATAATATACGACTCAAGACTGCCGAAGAAATAGCTGAAACCCAGAGACTAAAGGACCGGGAGAAAGACAAAATGATTGATGATCTGAAGAAATCTCTCGAGGATGCCCAGCGCAAAGCCACCCAGGGCTCCCAGCAGCTCCAAGGTGAAGTGCAAGAGCTTGATCTCGAGGATAAACTAAAAACTGCTTTCCCAACAGACGATATTATTCCTGTTGCCAAAGGTATAAATGGGGCAGACATCAAGCAAATTGTCAAAAGTCCAAATACGGGTGTTGTTTGTGGTAGCATCCTCTGGGAATCCAAGCGGACCAAGACTTGGACAGATGGTTGGATTACAAAGCTCAAAGACGATATGCGCGCTGACAAATCAAATGTCGCAGTCATCATCTCTGAAGTTATGCCTTCGGAAATAAAAACAGGTTTCGGAGTCAAAGATGCTGTTTGGATTTGTCTACCAAAACACCTTGAGGCTGTGGGGATGATGTTGGCCAAAGGGCTACGAGATTCTGCCTATCAACGTCTAGTCTCACAAAACCAAAACGACAAAGCCCAACAAGTCTATTCTTATTTTACCAGCCATGAATTTACAGCCCAAGTAGAAATAATGGTAGAAAGTATTTCTCTAATGCGAGAGCAAATAGCCAAAGAGAGAATGGCTCTGGAAAAAATATGGACAGCTAGGGATGCTCAAATTGGAAAATTATCAACGAGTATTTCTGGTGTTTATGGAAGTTTGTCTGGAATTGCTGGTAACGCCTTGCCAGCAGTCAAGCAACTAGAGCTAGAATAATGGGACATGAAAAAGCCCGAATCTTGCGATCCGAGCTATTTCCATCAAACTTCTTGCGAAGATTGAAGACTATCTTGCGATAGTTTCAGTAGTATATATCTAAATTCAGCTGATGTCAACCCCCACGTATTGTGACAACACATATGCAACATTTTAGATAAACTGGGGGAGTGAGAGTAA
>CAYIGO010000109.1:0-1882 GCA_964362965.1 uncultured Gammaproteobacteria bacterium
GTGACTTCGGTAGAAGAAATTACAATTGCCCTCGGTAACCCTGTCACATTGTCTCGACCCTTGACCTCCATTGTTTCTTCTTTGGGAAGTATTGTTGCTGAACCGATTTTTAGTTTTACTGCCTCAGCGCTGGTATCACCGATCAAAAGATTGTGTTTTTTGCGCATAAAATTGGCTATGGCTTCATCAACTTTGTTGCCAGCCACTCGCACAGACTTATGAACCACCACACCACCCAGGGAGATTACCGCCGCCTCGGCTGAACCACCACCGATATCAATAATCATGTTTCCTGATGCGGCAGCTATTGGTAATTTGGCTCCAATGGCTGCGGCAAGTGGCTCTTCAATGAGATATGCCACCTTAGCACCCGCGCTGAGGGCTGCGTCCAAGACTGCTCTCTGTTCCACTTGGGTCGCTCCCGATGGCACACAAATCATGACTTCGGGCTTAAACAAAAATATTCTTCCACAAACTTTTTGGATAAAATAGCGGAGCATCGCCTCGGTCACCACATAATCGGCAATGACACCATCCCTCATTGGACGGCTGGCTATAATATTGCCTGGAGTTCTTCCGAGCATTTCTTTGGCTTCGTTTCCGACCGCCACCACCCGGCCATCATCGACAGTCATTGCGACCACCGTCGGTTCATTGAGGACAATGCCAGTTCCAGCCAGCCAGACTAGTGAGTTGGCAGTGCCTAAATCTATTCCGATGCGTTTTGAAAACATAAAAATGTTAAAATTAATCAAATATGCGTACACGCATTCTACTATTTTTACTATCCTTGATACTAGTACCAACCGTGACTGTGGCAGTTATTTTGTTTGCCCGCGGATACAGGTTTAGCCTCAAGCAGCAAACTTTCCAAGCCACGGGTCTCTTGTCTGCTACATCACTACCAACTGGCGCATCTATCTATGTCAATGGAGAACTGAAATCGGCGACCGACACCACTCTCAATTTGGTACCAGGTACTTATCAAATCAAGATCAAAAAGGAGGGTTTTAATGTTTGGGAAAAACAGCTCAACATTGAGCCAGAAGTGGTTACCCGGGCAAGTCCACTAGTATTTCCATCTGTGCCATCACTCAAAGCCGTTACTTTCTCTGGGGCAAGTCTTCCATCTGTGTCAGACGATGGATCAAAAGTGGCTTATCTATCTGAAAATCAACTTTTTACTTTAGATTTGACCGAGTCAGCGTTGGGATTATTGAATAGAGAGAGTCGTCTCGTGACATCCATAAAAAATATTTATAAATTAATCTGGTCTCCAGATAATAAATATATTCTTGGTCTTTCTACCCCCTCCGCATTTCTTGTGGATATAAATAAATCTGAAACTCAACCCGTCTTTGATCTAAAGAAATTAACTAATGAATGGAATATGTCCAAAGATATCAAAATGAATCGCAGTATTGAATTATTACCAGTAGTACTAAAAAATATCTTGGCTTCGTCTGCTGCTGATTTGATCTGGTCCCCAAGGGAAAATAAACTGATGTATACTGCCACTGCTTCCGCTACAATCACCGAGAACTTAATACCAAAATTACCGGGTTCCAACACCCAAACAGAATCTAGAAGACTTAATCCTGGCGCTACTTATATCTATGATCTCGAAGAAGACAAAAATTTTGAACTACCAACTGGTTTCTATAGTTGGTTTGCGGATTCAAACCATTTAATCAAAGTAGAAAATAAAAAAGTAATAATAGTTGAATATGATGGACAAAATCCAACTACTGTTTATACAGGTCCAATGGAAAACGATTTTGCAGTTCCCTATCCTTCATCTAAGCAACTACTTATTCTCTCAAATTTGACCGGCAATCCCACTACCCTTCCGAACTTGTATGCTGTGAGTTTACGTTAGTGC
>CAYIGO010000110.1:0-1865 GCA_964362965.1 uncultured Gammaproteobacteria bacterium
CTGACACTTCATGCTCCACTGACCTGCCTCCATACAAAACTGCAATATTTTGTTTAGCCATATTTGTCTATTATAGCTGGTTAAGCAAGGATCCGACGAATATTATTGTTGAGTCTTGTGGTTACTTCATAATTTATAGTATCAATCAACTCAGCAATTTTGTCAGCTGAAAAAGCTGGTCCAATTATTTCAAAATATCCATCATCATTAATAACACCTTTTGATTTATTGATGTCTATCGCAGAAAAATTCATTGCCACCCGTCCTATGAAATGCGCCTTTGACGACAGTCTTCTGTCTAATCCGTCGCTGTAGCCTACTGGGACGATAGCGGTGTCAATATTGTTTTTGGCAATATATGTCGCACTATAACCGACAGATTCTCCTTGGGTAAGTATTCTTTTTTGGACAATTTTGGTTATCCATTTCAATATTGGCTCCAATTTTATTTGAGATTTATTTTTGACAAATTTAGATGGCCACAATCCATACAGACCGAGCCCAACACGGACCATATCTAGATGGGAATCTGGATGGGTGAGTGTGGCTGAAGTATTTGCACAGTGCGCCATGGAATTGGGGAAAGCAGATTTAAACACAGTGACACATTCTTTAAATTTAGTTAATTGTTTTTTGGTGCTCATCGATTTAGAGTCGGCACTATGAAAGTGTGTATAAATTCCCATCGGAATTATTTTTGAATTTTTTATAATTGTAATTGCAGTTTTTAGCTCTTGAGGGTTGATTCCAAGCCTATTCATGCCCGTGTTTATTTTTAGGTGGATACGAATAGGGTAACTTACTAGAGATTGTAAATATTCAATTGAATGAGCACAAATATCGACATTGTTTTTTAAAACTAAATTTATGTCACCAATATCGATGGGCCCGGTAATCAGAATGGGTGTATTGATTCCAAGCTGTCGAATGGTTTGGGCTTCTTGTATCGTATTTACGCCAAAGTAATCCACCTGATTTTGTAATACTTTAGATACAATATCCAATCCGTGTCCATATGCATTAGCCTTTACCATAGCCATAAATTTTGTATTTTTTTCCAATTTAGACTTTATGGAGGCGATATTGTGCAGAAGGCTGGCTTTTGATATTTCAATCCAATGTAATGGCATCATCACAATTATACTAAATTATCCTAACTTCATACTCTAATTCAATCTCAAAATTCTTTTTTATATCCTCCCTCATTTTCTCCGCATAATCAAAAATCTCTTGCCCCGTGGCCCCGCCAAGGTTAATAATTGCCAAAGCCTGTCTTTCGTAAGTTGAAACTCTTCCAATGACTTTACTTTTCCATCCTAGTTCGTCCAGTAGTCTTGCAGCTGGAATTTTGACCAAATCTGGAAGCGGTGCATCTTTGGGATATTGGAGTTTATCTGTCGGATACCATTGTAATTCCTTGACTTGGGCACTTATCTCTGAGTACTTTTCTCTGCTCACAATGGGGTTTTTGAAAAAGCTCCCAGCAGTACCAACCTTGTCAATACTTGGCAGTTTTTTCTGACGCAATTCAATGACTGCATTGGCAATATTTAAGGGTGTGGGATTGGTAATATTCAAAGATTCAAATCTGGAGTGGTAGGTGGTATTTGCCAGTGGCTTTTTGGATAATTTGTATTGCACCGAAGTCACTAATAATTCTGGTTTAGTCTTAAAAATACTTTCCCTATATTTAAACTGACAATCGGATATATTATATTGTTCACCTTTTTGGGATTTGAGATTTGTGACTTGGGCATTGAGAAAGACATCTTCCTGATTTTGACCATAGCAAGCAATATTACCTACTACAGCGGCCCCGACAGTACCAGGAATCAGGGCCATATTTTCCAGTCCTGACCAATTAT
>CAYIGO010000111.1:0-1853 GCA_964362965.1 uncultured Gammaproteobacteria bacterium
CCCACATTTGGCAATCCCACAATTCCTATATCCATTGACTTATCCCTTTCCTTTTGATAGTATAAAAGTACAAAACATGGGTCGGCGATGTTCGTAATCTCCGGCTCATTTTTTATCCGCCTTCCGTTCTATCGTCCCCCTTAAAACTCCCAAATCGTTAAATCTTAGGCCTTTCAGCATTTTTATTTCTCTCGCCGTCCTTTTTGAGTTGGCGAATACCAACACTTCCTTTTTTTCTTCCACGAAATATTTTAATAATATTTCAAAATCTCCATCACCCGACAGAAATATCACCCTTTTGAATAGATCTCTGTCTCTCATGGAATAAAATGTTAAATCTACGTCGCAATTAGCTTTACGAACTTGTTTTCCTCCAGGCTGTTTAAATATTTTGACAGGTTTTAAAATCAATTCATATCCAAAACTGGCCAATTTATTATAAAATCCTGCCTGTTTTTTGTCATCTTTTTCCTGTCCTCCAAAATAGTAAACCTTTCGACATTCATATCGTTCAGTCAAATATTTGTAGAGTTTCTTAAAATCCACTTTCCATCCCTCGTCCCGCGTTCCATAAATAATATTCGAGGCATCAATATAAGCGTATGTCAAATTAGCACAGATTTTTGGCAACCCCACAATTCCTACTTCCATTCCCAGATTTTACACCATTCTCTTCTCAACTTCATCCCAGTTGACAATATTCCAGAAAGCTTCGATATACTCGGCCCGGCGGTTTTGATACTTTAGATAATAAGCATGCTCCCAGACATCTAGTCCCAAAACAACTTTTTCTTTAGGTACATCTTGGTTGGCAGTGGTAGTAATTTTTAGGTCTTTGGTAATCCATACCCAGCCGCTGCCAAATACCGAAAGAGCCTTTTTATTAAATTCTTCTTTTAGCGCCATTACTTTGTCACTTGGTACTTGTCGCTTGTCACTAAGCAATTTCCAAAAGAGTGTGTGATTAAAATGACCGCCGGCATTATTTAATACTTTTTGATCTTTTGAAGTTGCAAGAATTTCAAGAAGATCAGTGTCGAACATTTCTGGCAACAATTCGTTTAGATTCTTGACATATCCTCCATGATGCTTGCCATGGTGAATCTGCATAGTCTCTTTATCTATATATGGCTCGAGTGCATCAAACGAATATGGTAGTTCTGGTAAAGTAAACATTATCTATCTATAATAGCATTGATGCCATCAAATACGAATAGCCTATAAGAAATTGAGCTTGACAAGCCTCAAAGAAAAGTTTATTGTCGAGACAATGATAAGTATAGTTTTTGGAGGAGGTGACTATCACTAATGGGTATACAATTTTACGACGTCAAAAATAGAAAGAAAGTCGATGTTTCTGAGAGTCAAGTCAAGAAAGTCAAATATGAAAGAAAAACTTCCAAAGGTGTCCAGGTCCGCTACGCGTTCCGCGCACATGTCAATGGTGTCAATTTGACCAAATTTACATCAGAAGCCGACTGGAAGAAATTAAACGCTCCTATGGAGTAATAATTTCGTTTCCTAAAATATCCTCCCGATGTTTGTCTGGAGGATTTTTAGTGCAAAACGTATGTCATGACCGCAATCAGACCAATCCCCAATCCAAAGACTATTATCTGACTAAAGTTATTTGTTACGGGAGCTTTGATATGGGCATGATGAAGCTCTGGAATAAGATCCGAACAAGCCAAATAAATAAACAATCCTCCAGCAAATGATAAAAGAAGGTCTAGTGGTACTACACCAATATAGTAGACACCGACAGCTCCAACAATTGAAACAGAGGCACTAATCAAATTTGATAAAATGACTTTCTTCTTACTCCATCCAAGTGATAACATTACTCCAAAATC
>CAYIGO010000112.1:0-1827 GCA_964362965.1 uncultured Gammaproteobacteria bacterium
ATAGGGCGGTGGAAGTGCACTTCCACCGCTTTTAATTCCAGGGTTTTCTCCAGTCAAAATGATCCACAGGCTTGGCTATTTTCCAAACCAAATCATGCATTTGTTTGTGAAACGCAGCTACGCGCTCGTTGTAGATTTCCACTCCAAAGGTTTCTTCGCCCTGCCAATGATAATAGGCCACGACATCATTATAGATCTCAATATTTTGGTCAATTAATAAAATCTTTTCAGGAATATATCGCGCAATCCACCAGCTCCAATCACCCTCGGGTTTGGTCCCATGAATTTTTAGCCAGTTTTCTTTGTATTTAAGATATTGATCAGAGTATAAATCGTGCACTTTGAACTTTTGTTTGACCATTTTTTCGTTAAATTTAATTACAAACTTTTCCCCTGTCATTTCTTCCCAGAATCGATATGAATAAGTACGATAAAGTCCCTTGCAACGTAAAATATGCCAAGTCATCTGTTTAATTCCTTCACGGCCATGATAATAAATGACATTGTTGGCAGGGACAGAATGCACGAGCGTCTGGATAGCTTGGGAAAAAGCTGGGAGGGAGCCAGAAAGAGATTTGCTTTTTATTTCCTGCTCGCGGACCATCATTTCCAGAGTAGACAGAGAAGCCGCTTTGATTGTCCGGCGTTTGTAGGTTGGAATTTCTTCGATTAGGCCTTTGTCTTTGAGCTCGTCGACTAGCCGGTAGAGTCTGGTACGTTCCAGATTGGCCTTACGTGAGGCTTCCAGAAGCGTTAACGGTCCACATTTGGTCAGGGTGACAAAGAGAATAGTTGCTTCTTTGGAAAAGCCGAGTTTATTTAAGAATTCCTCAACTAATTTCATCTGTGCACATCTTGCACAACATCTTTACAAAAGTCAATTGATCTTCTAGGATTGGCCCATGAATCTCAATAAAATTGCCCAAAAAATACTCAGGGACAATATGTATTTGAGCCTGTCGACATGTGCTCAAAACAAGCCTTGGATAGCGCCACTGTTTTATCGTGTAGGAAACAACAATGAGCTTTATTTTGCCTCACAACCGACCAGTATCCATTGCCAAAACATTCGCAAAAATCCAAAAGTCGCCTTGGCTATTTTTGACAGTCATCAGAAAGAAGGGACGGGGGTGGGAATTCAGGCGGCCGGTAAGGCCGAGATGCTAGATGCTAGATCGCAGATCTTAGAGGCACTAAAGCATTATCGTACCGATTTTTTCAAAGTGACCGCTGATTCATTTTTGGGCAAAGCCAAATATAGAATGTATAAAATCACACCTTCAGTCTTTTATTTCAACGATCCCAGGGTAAAGACTGATAGAAGAGTGGAAGTAAATTTATAACAAATTATTTTTTACGATATTTACAACCGATAGCTTCACACCCTAAACAGGTTCTATTCGGCCACAATGGGGGGAGCAACTTAGGTCGCATATCCATGAGCATAGTTTCTGACGCCGGTTCAAGTTGTGCAATGATAGCATGACTATATTCAATTGTACTCAGTTGGACATCGGTGTCTTGTTTTCCTTTACAACTAGCGCTACGACAAGAAGTGTGCCCGATTAACCATTTGGCTATTTCTTTTGCCATTTCAATGTCCATCGGTTTTTGTTGCGAAAACTGACCTGGATCATTTTGCCTCCAAGTCCGAATTAGTTCTGCTAATTGATCTAGGTTTTCGACCATGCCTCATTTTAGCATCCAACCCTTATCATTCCTGGTTCTATGAATCTTGGGCAGTTGACTTTGTTCGGCCAAGAGTTTGGCATAGGCCCCGCGGATTTCTGGTTTATCCCCATAAACATTGGTCCACCTTTCAGCTGG
>CAYIGO010000113.1:0-1781 GCA_964362965.1 uncultured Gammaproteobacteria bacterium
CCAAATGTTTTGAGGATGGACAAATTCCCTGCCGTTGGGTACCGGACATGGGTTATTCTTATGGTTATCCTTTATTTAATTTTTATCCGCCACTACCGTATTATCTCGGTCAGGTATTTCATACTTTTGGTTTTTCATATGTCGATATAGTCAAGATATTGGGAGTTATAGTACTCTTGGCATCGGTGGTCACAATGTATCTATTGGCTTCTGAATTCTTTGGCCCACTTGGCGGGGCTTTGTCCTCAATGCTCTACTTATATGCGCCATATCACTCGGTAGACTTTTATGTCAGAGCTGCAGTCAATGAATCTTGGGCTCTAGTCTGGTTTCCTCTAATTTATTGGACAACATACAAGTTGATAGAATCTTCAAGATTCAAATGGGTTCCGTTTGTGTCATTGTCTGTGGCAGCTCTAATGCTCTCACACAATCCGATGCTAATGATTTTTGTTCCTACATATTTGGTTTGGATTGGGTTTTGGTGGTGGAAGTTCAAATCTATTTCATCATTTAAACATTTAATCATTTCAGCATTCTGGGCGCTAGGTTTAGCTGCCTTTTTTACTTTGCCTGTGATATTTGAGCAACAATATGTCTCTATCTGGACTCTGACTTCGGGTTATTTCAACTATTTGGCTCATTTTTTGGATGTAAAGCAAATGTTTCTAAATATCAATTGGGGATATGGTTCATCGGAGCTGGGACCCGTCGATTCCATGAGCTTTGCTATTGGATATTTACAATGGATAATCCCAGCAGTAATTTTAATTTCATTGCCGTTTTCTCAAAAGTTAAAAAAACATACTGGGTTAATTCTATTTTCTACTTTCTACTTTCTATTTTCATTATTTATGTCGCACTCCCGGTCTACCCCCATCTGGCAATTTATAAAGCCATTGGAAATATTACAATTTCCTTGGCGCTTTTTAACATTAGTCATATTCTTCGCATCTTTTTTGTCAGGATCTTTTATAAGTCTTTCTAAAAAATTAGTACCTCTGTTACTGTGCCTGTTACTGTTACTGAATGCTAATTATTTTCGTCCTCGTGAGTGGCTGCCAGACTATACTGATTACGATAGGTTTACGGGCAAAAACTGGCAGCTCATGTTAACCTCGGCTATATTTGATTATCTCCCCACATGGGCATATAGACCACCAGCTAATGGTCCTACAGATAATTTGGAGTTTTTGTCGGCACAGGGAAGTTTTACCACTTTGGAAAAAAAGTCTAATAGACAAATATATGAAGTAGAGATAACAAAACCCGGTTCTTTAATCATTCAAACTTATTATTTTCCAGGTTGGAAAGTTTGGGTTGATGAGAAACCAGTAGAACTCAAACCTATGTCCGATCCTCTCCGTCTCGGACGACTAATACTTGACGTTACCAACGGTAAACATCAGATCGTTGCAAAATTTACAGACACTCCAATTCGTTTTATTGGAAATGTTTTGTCAATCTTCTCATGGTTAAGTATTATTGCTTATTTCATTAAAACAAAACTATGGCCGAGGAAGACTTAAAAGTAATTAAAAGTAGAGCAGTCAGGGGTATGGTAACGTTGACTGGTGGGGGAGTAATCTTGACTTTGATCTCGGGAATTGGAGTACTACTTCTGACCACATACTTAGGTCCCAAAGAATTTGGTTTGTATGGCTTGGTGGTCAGCATTATTGTTATTTTGGGTTATTTTTCTGATATTGGACTTGCAGCCTCTCTGATTCAAAAAAAAGAAAATCCAACTCTAAACGATTTACGTACCACATTTACTATCC
>CAYIGO010000114.1:0-1761 GCA_964362965.1 uncultured Gammaproteobacteria bacterium
ATTATAGGTATGATTATATTGAGGCAAAGTCTCGGGTCTTGGCTACAGTTCGGCCAGCAGGACTTTCTGGGGAACTCAATTCTCAAGATCAATTGCTGGGTGGAAGTGTAGAAAATGGTGTCTCATATTTTCTTGTCTCTGGAAACTTAAATATTAATACCCCCTTGGTTTTAGATGACAGAAAAATTGTCATATTGGTAGATGGTGATGTCACAATCTACAAAAATATAAATTTTACAGATAATGTTGGTTTATTTGCCTTGTTGGCAAAAGGGGATATAAATGTTGAGTCCACGGTGGGTTCTGAGACTGGTGGAGTAGATCCGGATACGTTGCCAGTCCACCTAGAGGGAATATTTTTGGCGGGGAGAAATTTTAACTCTGGCGAAGGCACAAGACAACTTAAAATTGAAGGACCAGTGATCGGTATGAGTAGTGTCAATTTTCAGCGCCAGTTGAATTCAGCTTGGCCAAATGAATATGTAGTCTTTAGGCCAGATATTATTCTCAATCTCCCAAAGCAGCTCTTGCGCCAAAATCATCTCTGGCGGGAAGCTTTACCTTGACGAGTTTATTAAAAAAGTTTAATATTGAATTATGATTAAATCATTAGTTTTTATAGTTTTGGCAATAGTGGTCGGATTTACAGGGGGAATGTATTATCAGAAGTATCAAGTGACAAAGCCGGTAGTGGTGGTTCCAAGTCCTAGTCCCAGTCCAAAAGTGGTAGCAGATGAAAAGTTTGAAAATATCAAAGCCGATGTCAAGTTTGCCGATGGCAAGAAATTTACCTATACCCAAGATGGTAAAGAAAAGACTTTGACTGATCTGACAGGTATTACTGTCTGGAAATCACTAAAGCCAGGGGACAAGCCTGAAAAAGTAGATTGGAAGATTGTAAAAGCGGGGGATAAGGTCCAATTGGCCTCAGAAAAGGCCACAGGAAAGATAGTTGCGGTGCTGGTACTTTAGGCACAGGAAGCGAAGGCACAGGCACAGAAGAATATGACAATATTTGGATTTCAAAATTTAATGGTTTGGAGAAAAGCGATTGAAATGGCAGTAATTACAGCAAATATTGCCAATGATTTCGTCCCAAAATTCCAATCTTCATTTGGAGATCAACTCAGAAGAGCGGGATTGTCAATTCCAAATAATATTGCCGAAGGTAATGGTAGAAAAACCCGTCGAGAATCGGCGAATTTTTATAATATCGCCAAAGGTTCAGTTTATGAGTGTATCAGTATATTGGAAGTTGCCTCTAGGTTGGGTCTAATTGACTGGTCAAAACATGATCGAAATGAACTTGAAAATGTGGCAGAAGAGATTTGTAAAATGCTCCACGGCCTTATGAATAGACCTTAATCCTCTGTGCCTGTGACTTGTCTCCTGTGACTATGTTATAATACACGTATTCTGTATCGTAGACCTCCTTTTAGGAGCGAAATCGCGTAAAGGAGGTGAATTCTAGTGCAAGACAAAACAATGAAATGTAAAGACTGTGGCAAGGATTTTGTGTGGACAGCTGGCGAACAGCAATTCTACCAAGATAAAGGATTTTCCAATCCACCTTCCCGCTGTGCGGATTGCCGAAAGGCCAACAAGAATGCGAGTTTTGGTGGGGGTGGAGCGTCCCGTGGACCCCGACAAGACTTTCCTATTACTTGTTCCAAATGTGGCAAAGCTGACACTGTACCATTCCAGCCCAAAGGGCCGGATGTATTGTGCCGAGACTGCTTTAAAGCCAGTAAAGGACGATAA
>CAYIGO010000115.1:0-1759 GCA_964362965.1 uncultured Gammaproteobacteria bacterium
GCAATCCCCAAGTGGTCTTAGTTGCCCGAAACGTAGCTGCTTTTATGGATCCCAACAAAATTGCCTACAATCTGATTTACTTTACACTTGTCGTGGCTTTTACCTATTTTTATACTGCAGTGGTCTTCAATCCAGAGAAAATTGCCGAAGAAATGAAAAAATATGGTGGATTTATACCAGGCATTAGACCAGGTGAGGCGACCGCCAGCTATTTGACCTCCGTCCTAAATAGAATTACCTTAGTCGGTGCATTTTTCCTGGGTGGTCTTGCAGTTCTTCCTGCTGTGGCTCAATCGGTCTTTCAGATTTCGTCACTTTCTCTGGGTGGAACAGGAATTTTGATCGTAGTATCGGTCGTTTTGGAAACCACCAAATCTTTGCAATCTCAGCTGCTTCTCAAAAGTTACGATAGATTCTTATGAAAATAATTATTCAAGGCCCGCAAGCCTGTGGCAAGGGGACCCAAGCCCGATTATTGGCTCAGAAATATGGTTGGATGCATTTTGAGATGGGAAAAATACTTCGCAGTATTGTTCATTCTGATAATCCATATGCCTCCAAAATAAAAGATACTTTAAATTCTGGTGGATTGGTTCCGGATGAATTGGTAAGATTAATTGCATGGGATTTTGTCAAGAAAAATTATACCAAAGGTATTGTCTTTGAGGGGTATCCCAGGTCTGTCGCTCAATATGAGCAATTACAGGAGATGCTCAAGAAATTTAACAAAAGAATCGATGCCCTAATTAGTATCGAAATTCCCGAAGCAGAAAGTATTGCCAGAATGAGTGACAGAAGAACTTGTGTCAAATGCGGGCGTGTTTATAGTCTATCTGTAGATGGTAATTTGACCAATTGTGAATGTGGGGGAGAATTAATTCTTCGCGAAGATGACAAACCAGAGGCAATAAAAAAAAGATTACAAATTTATCACCAGCAAACGAGGCATGTTTTTGAGAAGGCCAAAGCAGAAGGAATTGCCATTGAAATTGACGGTATGCATCCAATAGCTGAAGTACATGAGAAAATATGCACAAGCTTAGTCTAAAGACTTCTTCAGATATAGATCAGATGAAGACGGCGGGCACTAAGCTTGCCTATGTCCGCGATCAAACCGCCAAATTTATAAAGCCTGGCATTACAAGCCTTGAGCTGGACCAAATAGCAACAAAATTAATAAAGGAAGCCGGTGCACAACCATCATTTTCTATGGTTCGTGGTTATCATCATGCCACTTGTATCAACATAAACGATGAGGTGGTACATAGTATACCCACAAACCGTAAGATAAAATCTGGTGACGTCGTATCACTTGATGTAGGTTTATGTTTTGATGGTTGGCATTCTGATACTTCGATTACAGTTGCAGTAGGGACTTCAACTTCCTCTATCAACAATTTTCTGACAATTGGTAAAAGATCTGTCAAAAAAGCCATAGAAGTTTGTATTGCTGGAAACAGAGTCTGGGATTTATCCCATGCCATGCAGACGACTGTGGAAAATGCGGGCTATGGTGTGGTGACTGCTCTCACCGGTCATGGCATAGGCAGATATCTACACGAGGAACCTGCTGTGCCTTGTTTTGAGGTTCAAGATTACAAGCATTCACCACTACTCAGAGTCGGGATGGTCCTGGCAATTGAGATCATGTACGCTCAAGGTTCAGGTGAGGTGGTGTACAAAAATGACGATGGATGGACAATTTGTACCCGTGATGGTAAAATTGCAGGGCTATTTGAGGAGACAGTCGCAATTACTA
>CAYIGO010000116.1:0-1611 GCA_964362965.1 uncultured Gammaproteobacteria bacterium
CCTGCCATGTTGGTGAATATTTTTGCGCAGCCACTCTCGCAAAACTTTCAAATCAGTCGTCTTGGGCATTTTGTTCCAAAGTTGTGCTGATATTAACGTTCCTAAGAGATAGGTTGGAAAGTAACCAAAGGCTCCATGTGACCAGTGGATATCTTGCAAAACCCCCTCGGCATCATTCTTGGGAGAAACACCTAAATACTCTTTGTATTTAGCATTCCAGATTTTTGGTAAATCGCGAACTTTAATTTTACCTGCAATCAAATCTTTCTCAATCTCATATCTGATCATAATATGCAAGCCATAAGTAACCTCATCTGCCTCCACTCTGACAAGTGATGGCCTGACAACATTGACAGCCTTGACAAATTCTTGCCTGTTTATTGCCTGTAATGCCTTAAATGCCTGTTTTGCTTGTGGAAAATAAGTCTTCCAAAACCATCCTGACCTACCAATAATATTTTCCCAAAGTCTGGATTGGGATTCGTGCATAGCCATGCCAATACCACCGCCTAGGCCACCACCTTCGCCAATTTGCAATCGGTCTAATCTCGGATCTACTCCTTGTTCATACAGCGCGTGTCCCGATTCGTGAATAATGGCAAACAGAGATGGTCTAATATCGGTCTCATTTTCCCAAGTGGTAATGCGGACATCGTTATTTGCAAAAGTAATAGTAAAGGGATGAGCTGACTTATCGAGCCGCCCAGCTTGCAAATCATAGCCCATATCCGAGGCTATCTTGAGTCCAAATTTTCGCTGAGCCAATAGATTGTATTTTTTATTGATAATTTTGGAGTCGGCATTTTGAGTCAAAACCTTAAGTCTTTTTGCCAAGTCAATCAATTTTGGTTTCAGAGCAGAAAACACTACATCAATTTGTTTTTCCGTCAATCCCGGCTCAAATTCGTCGAGCATGACATCATAAAGTGTTTGATTATTGTTTTTGAGTAATTTGGCTGCTTGAATTTTCAACTTTAATATTTTTTCCAAACTTGGAACAAATAATCCAAAATTCTTTTTTTGTTTTGCCCTCTGCCAACTTTGCTGGGCGAGACTCGCCGCTTCGCTAATGTCTTTGACCAATTTACTGGGAATTTTGGTAGCTTTGGTTTGTAAGTTTTTCAATTCTCTGACGAGCGCCTGATCATAAATATTTTTTGATTTGATGTTTGGAATTTTGAGATTGAGAAGATTGTGGTGGAACACCGCAGCCATTGTGGACATTTGCTTGGCTCTGGTTGGTCCACCTTTGGGAGGCATATAAACTTCCTGATCCCAGGCGAGAACTGCCGAAACAGAAGAAACATCTGACAGTTCGTGGGCTGATTCTAATAATCTTTGAATATTTTTATCTTTTGAAAACATTTTTTATTTTTGCCTCCCAGACACTAGCCCATTCGTCAGCATTGAGAAACTTGAGTACTAATTGCCAGCCTGTCGATTTGATATGCTTTTGGACGTCGGCTATAGAAGCACTCGAAACCATGAGATTGTTTTTGATATTCTCGTACTTTCTATTTTTAGATAGCCAATAGGCAATACTAACTCTCTTTATGACTGTCGATAGTTCTGTCGGAGAGAGAATGGTTTCCAGTACCTGCTTGGCATCAT
>CAYIGO010000117.1:0-1573 GCA_964362965.1 uncultured Gammaproteobacteria bacterium
TATCAGAACTTCCCCCAAGTGTTACCGATGTCCCCAGCCAGTACAGTTGGAAGAATTTGAGAGAAGCTGATATAATAATATCAACGTTATGCAAGAGAAGTTAAAAGAATTTCCGATTTTGAAACAAATTTATGCACTGGGTTTGTGGTTTAAAACATGGTTGGATAACTTGGAAACAAATATCAATCGTTATTTAGACGACTTAGGGGACATTGGTAGTGACCGAGCAGAATGATATAGCGTGGAGGGGTATGTTGTGGACTTTTATTGTCCTGAAAAAAGATTAGCGGTTGAGCTGGATGGCGAACAACACAAACAAAATCTTGAATATGATTTATATCGGACAAAATTATTAAATGCATATGGGATCAAAGTAATTAGATTCTGGAATTATGAGATCAAAGATAGTTTGACTAAGGTTTTACACCAAATCGAATTGGCTCTCCCCTCTTAAGATAAGAGGGGAGTTCGGAGGGGTGATATAAATATGGGGTAGTACTTCACACCTCAATCTGTTAAAATAACCTCTGATTATGCAAAAACAGACCGCCAGAACCAGTGAATTTAATGCCGCTCTAGCCCAAGTAGCTAGTGAACGCGGACTAGATCCTGCAGTCGTCATGGAAACTATCAAGCAAGCCATTTTAGCTGCTTTCAAAAAAGATCATCCAGATCAATATAATGAAGAAGGAGAATATGATGTTACACTCGATATTGTCTCTGGTGAAGCCCATATTTATGAGATTAAAGGCAAGAAAAAAACTGATATCACTCCCCCGGGCTTTGGCCGTATTGCAGCTCAGACTGCCAAGCAAGTAATCTTACAAAGAGTCCGTGAAGCTGAGAAAACTAATATCTTGGGTGAATACGAAAAACGCATGAACACTCTGGTCAATGGCATGATTTTGCGTTTTGCAGGATCTGAGATTGTCGTGGATATTGGCAAGACTGAGGCAATTATGCCAGTCTCCGAGCAGACTCCATCAGAAAATTACCGGATAAACGCCAAAATGATGTTTTACATGGACTCAATCCGCGACGGCTTCAAGGGCCGTGAGGTAGTAGTCTCGAGGACTCATCCCAATTTAATTTCCGAATTGTTTAAAAGGGAGGTTCCCGAGGTAAATTCGGGATCAGTTGTTATCAAAGCTATTGCTCGGGACACTGGTATCAGAACAAAAATTGCCGTCTGGTCAAATCAAAATGGAATTGATCCGGTCGGCTCTTGTGTTGGCCAAAAAGGAGTTCGTGTTCAGGCTGTCATTTCCGAGGTCAACGGTGAAAAAATTGATATTATTCCCTTCTCTGAAAACGCAGAACAATTTGTAGCTAATGCTTTGGCTCCAGCAGCTGGTGCTGTCGTAAAAATAGATACAAAAAAAGGTATTGCCGATGTCACAGTTCCTGATGATCAATTGTCTCTGGCAATTGGCCGCGATGGCCAAAATGCCAAGTTGGCTGGTAAACTCACAGGTTTTCATATAAATGTTAAGAGCGAAAAAGGAACGTCCGAGAAAGTTGTTGTTGACACCAATGACCAATAATGCAAAATCGTCCACCAATAGTAGTAATT
>CAYIGO010000118.1:0-1507 GCA_964362965.1 uncultured Gammaproteobacteria bacterium
ATCCCGCGAGAGCGGGATTTTTAGTGGTTCGACATAGCTCACCATGCAAAAAGTAATTACAAAATTTTATTTTGATCACGCCAGATACTTGGCAAGTGATGGTGTTGGTGAGGATATTTATTTAGATATCAATTATCGGGAAGGGAATTTTCAAATTATTGGCGATCCCTCAAAAGATTTGAAGACTCAACTAGAATATCTAGGTAAAGATTTTATTAGTAGAAAACATGGTGTTAACTTTTCTGATAAGATTAATTTATGAAGAAAAATAATTATGCATTTATTGATGGCCAAAAAAACTGGCATCGGCGGTCGGTCGAAACCTTAGGCCTATCCAGTCATCGTGATACCTATATAATATCATAAATATGAAATTATTCAATACTTTAACTAAACAATTGGAAGATTTTGTGCCTATTAAAAAAGGCAAAGTGGGTATGTATACCTGTGGCCCGACGGTTTATTGGAACCAGCACATTGGCCACATGTATGCCTATGCCCAATGGGACAGTTTGGTGCGTTTGCTGCGCTACAACGGACTGGATGTCAATTGGGTCATGAACATAACAGATGTGGGACATCTTGTCTCAGATGAAGATGAAGGTGAAGATAAGATGGAAAAGGGAGCCAAACGTGAAGGTCTCAGCGTTGAGCAAATATCCCAGAAATACACAGATCAATTTATAGATAGTCTGGACAAATTAAATATTAAACGACCGGATGTCTTGTGCCCCGCCACCAAACACATTAATGAGATAATTGAGTTAATTAAGAGAATAGAGATTAGTGGATTTGCGTATAAGACAAAGACGGGGATAGTATTTGACACTGGAAAATTTCCAGCGTATGCGCAATTTGCAAATCTTAATTTAGATCAGCAAGACGCAGGTTCTAGAGTGACAGTTGATCCAGAAAAGAAAAATCCCTGGGATTTCTTATTGTGGGTAACCAATCAGCCAAATCATATTATGCAGTGGGATAGCCCATGGGGAAGGGGATTTCCTGGTTGGCACATAGAGTGTACTGCCATGTCTGTAAAATATTTGGGAGAAAAGTTTGATATTCATACAGGAGGACGTGAGCATATTCCAGTTCATCATACCAATGAAATAGCTCAAGCCTACGGGGCTTTTCGACATCAGACTGCCAATTTCTGGCTGCACAATGACTGGTTGATGTTTGAAGGCGAAAAAATCAGCAAGAGTCTGGGAAATAATATATTGGTTACAGATCTAATTGAAAAAGGTTTCTCGCCCTTGGCTCTACGTTATCTAATTTTGACATCACACTATAGAAAAGGCATGAATTTTACCTGGAGCAGTATTGCTGGGGCACAGACGGCGTATGACAAACTCAAGGAGTTTGTCAAAGGAGTCAGGAGTCAGGAGTTAGGAGCTAGTCGTAAAGAATTAAGTCGGGAAAAATTAAAAAAGATTGATGGGTTTAGAGAAAAGTTTTTGGAAAGTGTCAACAATGATATGAATTTTGCCATGGGCTTGGCTGTAGT
>CAYIGO010000119.1:0-1503 GCA_964362965.1 uncultured Gammaproteobacteria bacterium
ATGACTTGTTGTCAGAAATACAGACGAATGGATTTCGGAGAATTGTAAATAGCAATAGTGAATTTATCTTGTTTTTATTTGACAAACAAAGAAGGATTCTTTCTGTTTGTGTTGATCAATTTTTTAGCTTCGCCTGCTATTTTTCAGTTTTTAATGATTCTATCGTTTTCTCATCGAATTTTTCTAAGCTTAAAAATGAAGTTATGGTGGGGCAACGATTAGTAGGGGATTTGGATGGGCTATTGACAGGCATACTCTGGACGTGGCATATGACGGAAAAGACGTTAATAAAACAGATTCGGGTAGTGCCAGCTGGGTCGGTTGTAGAATTTAATTTGGAGGATCCTTCTTCGTATCAAATTAAGTCATTGGTTGATGTGGATGGTTATTTGAATTCAATAGAGGATGTCAAATATGATTCTTTGAAAGATTTCGCGTCAGATTGGGTTAAGGCTGTCACGGAAATCGTAAGACGACGATGGTCTAAAATTCCCAAAGGTGTAAATATTGGTTGTGATATCTCGTCAGGTTTTGATTGTACCTTGATTGCTTATTGTTTGAGTAACGTTGCTGGTCCCAATGCTTTTACCTGTTATTCTCGATATTCGGATTTGATGAAAGACGAAACAAATATTGAGGTGGTAAGGAAATTTGTGGACAGGCATGATTTGAGGTTAAAATCGATTGATGCCACCAAGCCCCTGCTACGTGACACTAATTATTCAGAGGAATGGTCGATAGATGATCCTTATCAAGTTACCACGCACGAACAACAGATTTATCTTGGGTTATTGAAGGAAAATGGTGTACGTGTTGGTTTTGGTGGTGAAGGTGGAGATGAGGCGTATATGCTGAAAGGTATGGATTTATTTTTAAGATTTGGCAAACAATACAATTATTTCATGGAGGTTGATATTCTGAAAAAGTATGGGGCGAAGGCTTTATTTACTCCAAGAGGAATCGATATGTTTTTGGACTGGGATCGATACAATATGAGAAAGTTTTATCCAACCATCGTTTCGGAATCCGGAGTATTTGGCACGTCATGTTCACAAGAGCAATATAATGCTCATGGATTAAGACTGATGAACCCATTTCTGGATACCCGATTGATGGCTTTGGGAAAGAATATGCCGGAAGTGCCAGGAAAAAAGAAATGGGAATTAAAGTTGGAGTTAATGAAAGGGCTTAAAGATATTTTTGTAGAAGAGATGTTTATTCCAAAAAAAGGAAGTCCGGAACATACATATGTAAATTTTGTCCTGAACCAGAGACCGTTGATTGATTCAGTTTTAAATAGCTCTATCTTGGCGGGAATTGGAGTGATTGATCCCAAGCAAATAGCTAGTCTACTAGACGATCCTACTAGTGAATTATATAAGGAGCCGAACGTGGCAATTGGCTTAGAAACTCTGATTAAACTGGATTGGTTTTTTCAAAAGAACGATATTCACTCATTTGGCTAGTTTTCTCAAGATAGCCCTCGGTATAGTAGCTTGACAG